>PSRH01000090.1 GCA_003175915.1 Candidatus Melainabacteria bacterium
AAAACACCTGAGAAACCAGAAAAAATTGCCCGCTGCCCGCATGTTAAACTGAAGCTCAGTCGGAGGGCCAGGCATTCTCGGGTATTGCTCCACAGGTGGAAGTCTAGGACGTTGCAGGCAGTACGATGAAACTCGCCAATCCTGTGCTGATCCTCATCCTGGCCCTAGTTTTCTTAGGCGTTCTCGCCCTGCAAGTTGTGAGCGGCAGTCCGCGTACTGAAGCGTTAACATTCGTCGACGCCTTGCAAAGTGGCAATCTGCCTCGCGCCGTCGGACATTTTGATGCAAATACGTGCCGCTGCTCAGCAAAAGGCGGCTGGGGTTCTTACCTCGTCTATCAATCAGGTCAGGAGCCGAACGTCGCCTTCCTAGTTGGTCGCAAGTTTCAAGTCGGTGAGCCGAAGATCACCGCTTTAGACAAAAAGGGAAATAGTGGAGCTCTCTGGCTGCAAGCAGAAAGGGCTATCGTCGACCTTACCCTGGAGTTCGACCCCAAACAATACAGTCCCATGCTGCTACCAGTGCCACTTGCCTACGGAATGAACATGACTCTTGCCGAATTCAAAAAATTTATCGACGATCCAGGCAATGGAATGGGGCGCGGTTTGAGTCTTAGATTGCGCAGGGGCCTGAAACCGGGCGATATTAAACCAGATCTGGATAATCTCGATGAAAAAACAAAAGCGCGCTTTTCTTTCACACGCTTTTCCACATCGGATTATCAGCGCGGACCAGGCACGATAGATACCGATACAGCAGAAAGGTATCTGCGCATGGCGAGCTTGGCTCATCCAGGAAAATCAATCGTTCCAATGGATGCAGCTCGGGTATTGGACAGCAAAAATAATCCTGTACCGATTGAGACCTTGGAAAAGCAACTACCCAGGCTGAAATCGATTGTTTTGAGCCTCGCTCTCAACCACAATGGACCGCTAAACAACTGGATGATCGCTCGCCTTGCTCTCTTGGACCCAGTCTTCACCGAGGAGAACGGTACCAAAGAAGTGGACCTGGCCAGAAACAAGAACCGAAGGCAACGCTACGAGCCCTGAGTATCGACACAATCAATTTTCCTGTACGAGTGCCCTCTTCTTAAGGTGATCCCTCCAGTAGACAACTAGCAGGTAGAGGCAAGGACTCAACATTGCCAAAATGAGAATGATTAGTTGCCCGGCCAAAAGGGGCAAGCCGTGGTCGATGACCAGGAACAACCGCGACAAAAGTACGCTTTCAAAACCAATTAGAAAATAAGTGAGTGGATTGAAGCCAATCAGCCTGGCCGTGGCGAACCAGGCGAGGAGCAATTGAGCATAGCTCGCTAAAACATCGATCAAATAATCCTGCCAATAGCGATGGGAGGAATAGTTGATGCCGACCCAAACAAGTGTCAAAAGCATATAGACGTAGAAATTACGACAGTATCGACGATATAAGCTTGCCGCCAGTGTCACCATAAGTAGGGCATTGAAGCCAGCGATCAAAGCATCATAGGAAAAATCGAAGGAAGGGAAGGCAACGTTAACTACGGAGCACAAAGAAGAGGGAGCATCCAACGGTACATGCGGCGATATTTGCGCTTTGGCAAAACTCTGGGCGGACGTTATGAGAAGATGAACAGCCCCGGCTGTGGCAGTAACCAGTATGGCATCCAGCCATAGCTCTCGCCTCTCTCTCCTGTGCTCGGCGTCGCCTGGGCGAAATAGAAATCGACCATAAGAAGCCAGATTGAAGTTGGGAGAGAGCATTTTCAGCCCCGCCAACGCGAAGGCCAGCCCAACAATGGAAAATGCAAACGTGGCAAAGTCGCTCTCAAAGAAGGAGACGACCGACCTTATGATATAGGAAGTCATCGGTGAGGTAGTGAAGTAAGATCTAAAAAATACAGGTAGATCGTTGAGATCTTTGAGAACCAGCATAGCGATTAGTGCTATGGCGCAAGCCACCGTGTTTCTCCAGGTGATCTGTCCCGACTTGAGAACGGAAAATGCCCAGCGCAAAACTGCGACAAAAACAATTAGATTGAGGGCGGTTCTTAAGTAGAGCAAAATCTCGTCTCTGACGCGTTTCTTATTTCTTTCGTTAAGCCAATTATCCGGCACGTCCCATCCGGAATCAAAACCGGAGACGGTATCGCCTATGATGCTTGTCGATATTTTGAAATCAGCGTCGCTGACTTTCAATTTCGGTACCTTGTAATAGAACGTGTAGTCTGTTCGTCCCTTCCGTTGATTCTCAGTGACGTTGTCGAATTCATAAGGCCAGAATGCTGAGTGCGACGAAGCGAGATATTCCTCTGCTTTCTTTTTGGCCTGCTCAAATGACAGCCGAGCCCCAGGGGCATCCTCAGCTCTAACTACAGAGAAGGAGATCGGTTTACCGCTTTGATCCATAACCACTTCATACTCTTCCGGATCAAGTTCTTTGAAGAACCGAGTTTTCCAGATATAGTGCTGTTTAGCAGGGCGGGCCAATTCCAGAGTCCTTTTCAGTTGCTCTTTCTCAAAGACATATTGCAGCTCATTGTCGTCTAAGTGATTGCTCAGCCAAACGACTGCCATCTTGTCTTTCTCAGTCACATTGTGAAGGACCAAACATTGCTTGGCTTTGTCCAGGGCCTGCGCCCGTGAAATGATTACATGCGCATCGCTGCCAATGCCCGGCTGTTTTCTTATAGGCGAGGCCAGCGCCAGGCTGCTCAATGCCAGAATGCAGAGGAAAATTCGCAATTTTGGCGAGAGGCTAACGTATTCAAAGCGACCACCCTCCTCAGCAATTACGCCTGCTTCCAGATCGTCGTTCTTGTATGATAAAGGCACAGCCTCATTCGCGAGCGGCGATTCTTGAGCGGCACCCGCTTTGCCAATCTTATAAACGCTCCATAGAGCCAATAGCGCGAAGGGGACAACCGGCAAAAAGGCCGATGCCTTTAACCAGAAATCGCCGCTAGAAAAGAGGGGTTTCACGTCCAGGAAAGCATCAAAAAGGTAATGGGAAACGATGGAGGGTAAAATGCCGTACCGCCTCAATATCCAACCATGAAAAAGTCCGCCGATCGTCAACTCGACGCCGCGAGCGTAGGCTGGTTGTTGAGGATAGGTGCTATGCATGAATCCCCAAGCCGCCGCTTGAAACAAATTAGCAAACCAAAAATTCCTGGTGATTTTCTGAGCGACGCTGAGCGCCATCACTCTATACATCAATTCTTCCGTGACCGAGGCACTGACGCCAATGGCCACCGCCGAAAAGCATGGAACAACGGTGCTCAATATCTGGTAGTTGTCTACGCCAAGTGGGCACCAGAATTGAAGCTTTTCCCCACCCAAATAGTAGAGAACCACCCAGCCGAGATCGATAGCGGTCAGCAAGTACGCTAGAAACAAGCAAAGGGCTAGGCTCTTGCTCCTTATCCCAGAAGCACTGAAAAAATTTTCCATGGCGATTTTCTGGGGATAGGTGGCGCGATAAATAGCTTCCGCAGCGCCAACAAGAAGTAGATTGTTGATGAATTGGGACAGTGTTCCACTCAAAGTCTGCAAAACAAACTGCAGTAAATAGCCGTAGTAAACCTCGTGCGTGTTGTAGTCATCTATTACCGAGGCAATATCGTTGAATGATTCAATTGCGTTTACGGCCGTCAGGGCCAGGGCGATAAGCACCGAAAATCGCCAGCGAATTCGATTGGATGTTACCGCCCAAATGAAGACGAAAATAGAGAGATATTGAATAAGGGTGTAGAAGATTGTCGCAATTGACTCAAGCAAGTTGTTGTAAGACCGAATTGTGCTGAATTTGCGTTCCCAGGTCTCCGGCACGTACAGGAAATAACTGAATTGCGTGAGGAGATTGCCTGAGACAGTGGCCTGCACGCGCAGCCGGGCACCCTGAAAGTCTTGCTCGGTGTCTTCCCATGTAAAAGAATGATCGGTTCGGTGCAGCTGTGAATAAGACGAGCTTTTCACGATTTTATAGCCGCTCAAATTGATGCCGGCGCCAATTTCAATAAACTGACGCGCCAGTGCTTCGGCTTCTTTCTTAGGCAATGAAGGTAAGGCGCGGTTGTTTTCAATCTCATGAACAAAGCCGTAGAGTTTGCCGCCCGGACTCAACCAGGTTCTGAACTCTTCAAATTCATGCTCTTTACAAAATCTCGTTCGCCAGGACCAGATCGGCAACTGCTCCTTCATCAGCTGGTTGGCTTTCAAACTTCCTAGCTCGTACTCTAGAAACGTTTTGCCGTCATAATCCGGCGAAAATTGCGTGGAGCGGATCGGCCGCTGCTTCCGGTAACCTAACTCGTAAGCCCACTCATTGGAAATCTTAGTGATGGTTCGGCGAGAAAGTTTGAGGTCGATAGAAGCTGAGGGAAAAACCCTATGTTCGCAGGTAACATAAAGAGCGATGCCGAGGAGAGCCGCTATAGCTAACCACCAAATGCGGTGATCTATTCGTCTTTCTCGAACTGACTGAACAACATCGTGCTGAAGATTGAATGTCATCTAGACCTGGGCATTGACTCCAAAGGAGACTCAACATCTTGTTGGTCTTACGACCATTGTAGCCCTTCCTGTGCCGCCCTCCGACGACTTTCTGAGAGTTCTCTAGGATCAAGACAGGCAGAGGTTCCAGAGTCGCCGTAAAATCGCTCAAACCTGACGGGCTGGCGCTTTTGGAACATTCCATCCGGCCAAGTTTTGGCTCAATCGTGCTATATTTATGGGCGAAAGGCTAGATATGTCCGCCTAAAGCACAATGCTTAAGAGCAATACAGAACTAAGCCGTGACGCTGTTTTTATCAATTTCGCTCAAACGCTCTAAGGAGAAGAAACATGCTGGTAGCGGACGAACGAGCCAAAGCCGAAGCCATGCTCAAGAAAATCCAGTCTGGCGAAAAGCTTGAATCCAAAGAAGAAATCACGAACGAATATCGTGAACACTTGCTTACCTTAATGATCGCCCAAGCGGACTCAGAGTTAGCGGGTGCATACGGTTATATTCCGTGGATAGAAGGAGCACCAACTGTAGCAGAGAAATTGGCCATGGCTAACATCGTTAAGGATGAGTGCCGCCACGCCAAAGCCATGTACGACCTTCTGGAGCGACTCGATATCGACACAGACAAGTTGATCTACGAAGACAAAATGAAACATCGCATGAAGGTCTTTTATGAGCCGATTAAAACCTGGCCGGATCTCGTCATGTTCAACTTTCTCATGGACCGGGCTGCCGGTCACCAATTAAGAGATGCCGCTGAATGCAGCTGGGGACCCTGGTCTCGAACGATGGTCCAGATCGAAAAGGAAGAGTGGATGCACGTCAAGCACGGGGAAACCTGGGTGAGAAAACTTTCGCAAGAGTCCGGTGAAAAACCCGCCGTGCAAAAGGCTCTTGATTTCTGGTTTCCGAAAGTCAACAAGGTGTTCGGAAAAAGCGGCACAGATACAAATAAGGTCTACCAAAAATTCAAGCTCAAGCAGCGTGACAACCACGATGTTCGCCTGGCCTGGTACAACGAAATGAAGCCGCTGCTTGAATCCTATGGCTTGACCGTACCCGGCATAGACGTAGTCGAATAGGGCTAATCGACGCTGTTGGGGGGACGAGCTCAAAGCGAAGCGCGGCAAGCAGCCGTGCGCAGCGGAGCGTCTTTTCCGCGCGGAGGAGTTGAGGCTTGCCGAAGCGACGGAGCGCCTAAATTAGGTTATGATCTAGACCTGCAAGACCCGAGCTTAAGGACTTAAGTGGCTAGTGAGTCCGAGGTTTTTATCTGGAACCGTCAGATGGAGCTTCTATCTGGCTCGGATTTACGATGCCTGCAAGTCGAACGTTTAAAAGCTCTTGTGGAGCGGTTGCAAGCGAGAGTGCCGTTCTACAAAGCCCATTTGAAAGGCATTGCCTCGGACAAGCTCAAAACGCTGGACGATTTAAGATGGCTTCCTTTCACGAACAAGGCCGACCTGAGGAATAATTATCCTCTCGGTCTATTGGCCGTCAGTGCGGGCGAACTGGTTCGCATCCAAGCTTCCTCAGGCACTAAAGGCAAGCCCAACGTGGCCGGCTATACCAAACAGGATCTCAGCCTCTGGGCAGAAGTCTGCGCACGCTCTCTGGCAGC
>PSRH01000006.1 GCA_003175915.1 Candidatus Melainabacteria bacterium
ACTGTTGGATTTTGGCTGAGGAGGCGCAACGTGGCTACAAGAACACTAGAAGATGCTCTTAAGGAAATGCTTCGCGACGATAACAAGGTATCCAAGTACGAAGCCAAGGTTTTGAGAGAGCTAATCATGTCCGATGGCACCGTCAGTCAGGAAGAGCGAGACTTCCTGGAAGCGGCTCTGAAGAACAATCGCTTTGATGATGAAGCGTTTGATCTGCTTTCTGGAATTTTGCTTAGATCGCACCTGAAAGAATAGAAGCAATCTCACAAGATACTGGCTTGCGCCGCCAATTTTTCGGCGTCGGCTTTGTCGTTGTTGTGTTCTTAAAGCTTCAGAGCAATGTGCCTCTGAGCAAGGCGCTGGCCACTGTGAAATAAATCACGATGCCGGTAACGTCTACCAGCGTGGCAACAAAAGGAGCCGAAGCGCTGGCCGGATCGAATCCCGCCTTCTTTAAAACGAAAGGAAGAAAGGAACCAACCAGCGTTCCCCAAAGAACTACACCAACGACAGAACACGCTACGGTGGCACCAATCAGGACGAAATACTGGCCGTAGGTTTTGAAGGCTGCCTGCCAAACCAGGACGCGCAGAAGACCAATGGCAGCCAGGATGCCACCGAGAGCCAGTCCGACTAAGAATTCACGCCCGGTGACGCGCCACCAGTCACGCGGCTTTACTTCTCCCAGCGCCATTGCCCGGATAACCAGAGTTGAGGCCTGCGAGCCGGCATTGCCTCCGCTGCTGATGATAAGCGGCAGAAACAAAGCAAGAATTACGGCCTTGGCGATTTCATTTTCAAAGAATTGCATCGTGCTGGCCGTGAGCATCTCGCCAATGAATAGCACGGTGAGCCAACCGGCACGCTTTCTGATCATCCCACTCAGAGAGATTTGCAGATAAGGAGCTTCCAGGGCCTCAGTACCCCCGATTTTTTGAATGTCCTCTGTGGCCTCTTCTTCGACGACGTCAACTATGTCATCGACCGTGACTACCCCCTTCATGTGCCCGTCTTGATCGACAACGGGAAGGGCCAGCAAATTATTGGCCGCGAACACCAGACTGATTTCCTCCTGATCCATAAGTTCGGAGATCGTCACCGGCTGCGTGCGCATCACATCCTGGACTTTCTGATCTGAAGCCGCCTGAAATAAATCGCGCATGGAAGCAACGCCGAGAAGGCGCTGCTCGCTATCGACTACGTAAATGTAGTAAACGTTCTCGAACTGTTCGCGGGCACGCAGCCGGATGTAGCTTATTGCCTCGTCCACGCTCATATCCGGCCTGATTGCTACATAGCGAGGATTCATCAAACCGCCGGCTACGTCTTCAGCGTAGGCCAAAAGCGCGCTTACTTCATTGCGGGTGACTTGATCGAGCATATCTAAGAGGGCTTGCCGCTCAGATTCATCGGTCTCCTGAATTACGTCTGCTGCATCATCCGGGTTGAGCACGCGAATCCAGAGCTGCCGCTCCGACAATGGCAAGCTCAGAATTATCTTGGCTTGATCCCTGGCATCCAGTTCGGCAAAGAACTTTCCTGCCTCAAGCGCGGACAAACTCTTGAAGCTGCTGATTTGATCTTCCGGGGAAAGCTCAGACCAGAGGTCTCGCAGTTCCGCTCGTGTTTTTGGTGTGAATGTCTTTTCCATGAGCTCACAACAACGCAAACCTATTCGACCGCACCAGGAATTTCCAGTCCACTTTGAATTAAAAGCCGTCCTTCCGCATAGACAAGCCTATGCGAAACGTACCGTATAGATACAAGCAAAATCAAAAGATAGAACTATTGTGGCGTTTAGTCAATAGTAATGAGGCACTGCAATTCGTCCGGATGAGGATTAGGGCAGCTCTCTGATCAGCTCATCTGGGACTGAGGTTATGGCTGTCTCCTGCTCCAAGGTGTTATACCAGGCCGGCAGACGTAGTTTTCCGTCGTAAAGGCAAACGAACAAAGGTGCGATCGTTAGCTTCGGAAAAATACTACGAAGTCGTAGATATTCTTGTTTCAAGGCTTCCAATTCATCCGAAATCGCGTGACGCTTTGCGTGTTTTTCCACATAGGCTTGCGCCGCTTGCCGGCTCCAACCTTGATCGATCAGGGATTCCACCACGCGTGGTGCCAGGCTGTCCAGACGCGACATACCGCAGTCATTGTGTCCGACCATGACAAGGTGCCGAACTCCCTGGGCTAGCGTGTAACCAACACTGAACTCCGATCCGATTACTCGGCCGCTCGCTCTTCTGATTACATAGGCGAACATGCGGGGAATGGGAAGTGCGTAGCGAAATTCGATGCACGTAGAGATCAATAGCTCAGGCTTGCCGGACGTTTGGATCGGCCAACCAAGGTTTTGCGAAAAAATGAATGATTCTATCGGTGAACCTTGCCAAACCGGGGGTATGTCCATGCTGGTGTTCAGCTCAACCAAAAGAGTCTTGAACTTATCGTCGAACATTATCGATGGAAGTGAATTCATTGAACCGATCCTAAACTAGATGGCATCCTCTATTACGATCAACAGCTCCTCAGTAAACAAACAAGAACGGAGGGCTTGCCCAGTATTCTCAGGCATAAGCCCTAGTATAAACAATGACAAGCTTGTTCGTTGACGGTGCGAATGGTATAGTCGTGCTGAGCTATCTGTAGAAGTCTGCAGATGCTTATATGAGCAGACAGCAAATTGAAAGCAAGTGAGCTACTTGCGCCTTCTTTGCTTCGTATTCGCGAGTAGGTGTGGCTTCCAGATTGGCGCCAGCGGAAACCCTGTAAAGATTGACGGTCGGAAACGAAGTAGATGACCAAAAGGCTGGTTGAGTTTAAGTCCGAATTCTTCAAGGCGTTAGCCAGTCCTTTGCGGATTAGAATTCTAGATGAGCTGCGCCAGGGCGAGCTGACTGTAACTGAATTACGTTTGCGTCTGAACGTGGAGGCGACTAATGTCTCCCAGCAACTTGCCGTTTTGCGCTCGAAGCATATTGTTGCAGGCAGGAAACAAGGCAGCAATATCTATTATCGATGCGTTGATCCGGCGATATTCAAACTTCTGGATGTTGCCAAAGAAATTTTCAACAATCACCTGGTGGGCGTGAAAGACATGCTGGAAGCGCTATAGCTCTTGCTTTCCAGCGCAAAACAATTATGCTCGATTTTCAAGCGAAAGCACTCTTGATCACAAGTTAATCATATTCGGTATGGTAGCATATGCGAAGTTTTGCAATCGTGCAGGCGTTGGTTCTCGACCGTAGCTTGCTGGAGTTGATTACGCTTTAACACAAACCGGACAAGATCCGAAATGACGCTTTTCCCTGGTGTCCTAATCGCTAGCTGTGCCTTGCCCGCTCTCTTGGCGATTGTCTCTTTGATCAGAAGACCGAATCACAAAGCTTGCGCCGTTGCTCTTCTAGCCTTCGGCATTATTTGCTTGTCTGTAGCGGGCTCGACTTGGCGGCAGACAGTTTTGTGGCAAGCGCCCGATTGGCTGGCGATCGGTATGGTTCCCGTGCAGTTGACGGGGGATCCACTATCTGCCTTTTTTATGCTTCTTCTGGCAACAGTTTGCATCTGTTGCGCGATCTATTCGCCAGATTATCTGGAGCATCTCAAAGATAGGATCAGCCATAGATTCTATTGGTCTGCCCTCTTTGCCTTCGTAGGTGGAATGGCCGGTGTCTTGTTGGCCGGGAATGCGGTTGTTTTTATTGTGGCATGGGAAGTCATGTCTATTGCTTCGGCGTTGCTCGTGCTTTCCGACTTTAGGCAGCAGCGAGCCCAGAAAGCAGCAATCAATTATTTGGTGGCAACCCGCGTAGCTACAGCATTTATATCTCTCGGATTTCTCCTCATGTATGTTAGGTTCGCAGACTGGTCGTTTTCCGCCTGGAACTTTTCAGATAAATCCTCATGGCCCGCCGCTGCATTCTTGATGATTGGGTTTATCATAAAAGCCGGAATCTGGCCGTTTCATATATGGCTTCCTTATGCTCATCCTGAGGCACCATCTCCGGTATCGTCGTTGATGAGTGGCGTTATGGTAAAGGTGGCTGTTTATGCGGCGTTGAGGTTCTTCGTGGTAGGCCAATTAAGTTGCCAGCCTCTGGTTTACGCGGTTTTTGCCCTTGCCTCCGTCTCAGCATTCTGGGGGATACTCTTTGCCATTAACCAGCGAGAATTGAAAAGGCTTTTGGCCTATAGCACCGTAGAGAACATAGGATTAATTTTCTTGGGGTTAAGCTTGTCTTTGTGGGCGCGTAATGTCGGTCTGGATGATCTGGCTTGTGTTGCTCTATTAGGGATGCTTTTGCACTGTTTCGCGCATGGATTGTTCAAGTCACTGTTGTTTTTGTCCGCGGGTTGTGTTGATTATTCAGCTCATTCCCGCGATCTCACCCTGCTCGGCGGTCTATCAAAGAGAATGCCCTTAACGACGGCATTTTTTGTCCTGGGGAGCAGCGCTAATTGTGCAATACCTCCGCTAAACGGTTTTGTCAGTAAGTGGTATTTATACCAATCATTGCTGAGGTCCGCCTATACCCTGCCTACGCTCTGCGATCGAGCTGTTTGTTTGGCGGCAATTGGTGTGCTCTCTGCGGTTGGAGCTTTGGCTGTTGCCTGTTTCGCAAAGGCCATCGGCGTGGCCTTCTTGGGAAAGGCCAGAACGTCGCAATCGGGTAACGCTAAGGAGGTGCCACCGAGCATGACGTTAGCTCAACTGTTGTTGGCCTCAGCCTGTTTAGTAACCGGCATTGGCGCTTCAGGGCTGCTTCCTTTTCTCAGTCCGGTACTCACCTATTCGAGGTCGGTTGTGCTTCAGACAGACGTTTTGGCTTCTCTTCCTCTTTGCCAGTTTGCCGTATCTTTCGCCGTTCTGATGTCAGCAATCTTCGCGCTTCTCCTTAGAAACCGCCCATTCAAATATAAAACATGGGACTGTGGCTTCGGATCATTAAGTACCAAAACGCAAGCGACCGCGGACAGTTTCGCGCAGCCTATAGCGAGGATATTCACACCAGTTCTCCACCATAGTCTTACCGTTGACATATCGGGTCGAGATCGTCGCCATTTCCCGGAAAAGATCAGCGTGGAACCATCCATAGTATCGCTCTTAGAAACCAGATTTTATGGTCCTGCAGCCTACGGATTGGGGAAGCTTTCTCAGTCGATGGCTAAGCTGCAGGCAGGAAGCATCCATCTCTATTTGCTATATGTCTGTATCGCCCTCGTAATCTTAATGTTGGTCGGTACCGCGATATGGTAAACGCTCTTGTTGTCAGGAAATTAATGGCTGTCAGGCCCTTGTGGAACAAGCGGCCGCCGGAGGGAAGGCTTAAGTGCATTTGATTCTGCAATATTGTTTGTTTGCCTTTGCCATTTTTATCCTGCCGCCATCATTGCTCGGACTGATCAGGAAAGTGAAAGCACGTTTGCAAAACAGGACCGGGGCTCCGATCTGGCAACCAATACTTGATTTGGCTAAGTTGTTGCAAAAGCGCGAGACGGTCAGCAACACGGCCTCCTGGGTGTTTCGTTTTGCCGCAGCCACCAATGCTTCTCTGGCCCTCTATCTTGCCGTTGTTCTGCCATGGATTTCGCCCCGGCCCTACGCCGGTCCCTGCGATCTTTTTATGGTCATCTATATTCTGGCTGCTATGCGTTTCTTCACCATTCTTGCGGCAATGGATACCGGCTCAGCCTTCGGTGCTTTTGCTGCAAGCCGGGAAGCCACCCTGTCGTTTTTGGTCGAGCCGGCTGCGGTGCTCAGCCTGGCGGCGTTAGCCATTCCCTCCCAGTCATCCGATTTGATTGTGATTTTTTCCAATTCCGTTGATCATTATCCGGCACTCTGGCTGCTGTCGGGCACAGCATTCCTTCTGGCTAGTATGGTCGAGTTATCGCGTATGCCTATCGACGATCCGACTACGCACCTGGAGCTTACTATGGTGCACGAGGCTATGATTCTCGAAGCCTCGGCTGGCAATCTCGCTCTCTTCGAATTCGCCAACGCCGTCAAGCTGGCCGTTCTGTTTGGTTTAACCTCACAATGCTATCTCCATGCTCTCTTAAACTTGGGGACTGTCTCTCCTTTTGCGAATGTCTGCCTTAGCCTTGGTTCTCTCCTGGCTGTTGCCGCAGGCGTGGGCGCATTTGAATCTGTTGCAGTTAAATTGTACTGGCGGAAGGCTCCCGAATTCATAGCCTACGCACTGACACTAGCTTTGCTTGCTTGCATCGTTACTCTGGGGGCTAGTCTGAAATGACTTTATCGCCATTAGAAATGGTGGCACTATCGATTGCTCTTACGGCTATCCTTATGGTGGGTTCCACCCATTTGCGCCTGAATATCTGGATGTTTGCCGGGCAGACGGCGTTGCTGGCCGGGCTGACAGCTCTTTATTCCTGGCAACGCCAGGATTTGCATCTCTTCTTAGTGGCCATGGCTTTATTCGTTTTGAAAGCAATTGCCGTACCGAAATTCTTGTTGTTCATCATCCAGCAGGTGCACGTGCAGCGTGATAGCGGCACGGTGATCCCCACCCCTATTGCCATGCACCTTTCCATAGGTTTTTTGGGCATAAGCTATATTCTAGCCAGCCAATTGCCCATTCCACACGCCAACGGTTCCGGCTGGCCGTCATCTACGGCGGCAATTTCGCTCGTTTGCACGGGGCTATTATTGATGCTTATAAGGCGTATCGCGCTAAGTCAAATTATCGGTTTTTTGATAATGGAAAATGGGATATATGTTTTTGGTTTGACTCAAACAACCGGAATGCCGTTATTAATCGAAATGGGAGTTTTACTCGATGTACTTGCCGGAGTTATGATCGCCGGATTGCTTGCCTTCAGGATCAAAAAGAACTTCGAACACATTGACGTTACTATGTTGGCCGAGTTGAAGGAGTAAATGTGGGGCCGCTTTTGCAATTGACTGGTTTGCCTGCGCTGGCTCTAATCTGCGTTTGGTTATGCAGATCTACCGAGAGGATGGCCAGGCTGGTTGCTGTGCTTCTCTGGTTGCAGGTGGCTGCAACAGGGACGCTGGTTGCCCCCCTGCTGGTTCAGCGAGAGACGAGCTTAGTGATTTCGCCGGATTTCGCAGTCGATCGACTGGCCGCGTTTTTTGTACTAATAACGCAAGTGGTTGTCGCTGCTTCAATGACCCACGCCAACGTCTTTTTCGCTCAAGAGGGTTCTCATCAAACGGAAAGACGCAGAAATCTGCGTATTTTCTATACTTGCGCAATCCTCTTTCTTCAGGCGATGACGGCCGTTTTTTTCTGCGAGAATCTTGGGTTTTTGTGGATCAGCGTTGAAGCCACCACCCTTTCATCGGCTCGGCTTGTTTATTTCCATCGCAGTAAGCATGCTTTGGAAGCGGCCTGGAAGTACTTGATCATTTGCAGTGTCGGCATCGCTTTCGCCTTATTCGGCACCATGTTCATCTTTGCCTCCAGCCAGTATGGCGCCATCGCAGGTGGGTCGCTCAACCTCGAGGAGCTGATCAAAAATGGTCCCGCCCTTCAATACCCTCTCCTTCGCTTGGGCTTTTTGTTTACATTGCTTGGTTACGGAACGAAAGCGGGAATTTTCCCTTTACACAGTTGGTTGCCTGATGCTCACTCCGAGGCTCCGGCCCCTGCTTCGGCAATGCTTTCGGGCGGGCTGCTCAATTGTGCTTTATTCGCCATCTTTAGGATTGCTCAAATCGTCACGGCTTCCGGCCATCCCTCGCTTGTTCGAAACGCCGCGCTTAGTGCCGGAGCAATCACCGTTTTTGCAGCCAGTCTTTTCTTGATAAGGCAACATGGTATCAAACGGCTGTTTGCTTATTCAAGCATCGAAAATGTCGGCTTGATGTTAACTGCGATCGGACTCGGTTCAGGCCCGCTGTTTGTCCTGCTTGCTCTCAACCATAGTGCCGCGAAGGTAGCTCTTTTTCTTGTCAGCGGAAACATCATTCAATGCAGCGGCAGCAAGGAACTCAACGATATCCGCGGTTTGCTGGCCGTAAGCCCCTATTGGTCGGCGGTGATAATGTTAGGGGCTTTTGCCGTGACTGGGGCGCCGCCGTTTGGTGCCTTTGCCGCAGAATGGCAATTGTTGTCTCTAGGATCGCAGCAGCATCTCTGGATTTTGGTTGCCTTGCTTGTCGCCGCGCTTACCCTAAGTTTTCTGGCCGTTTGCATGCACGTGGGCAAAATGCTTTCGGGTAATCCGAAGAGCAAGCAGTCACCATTCTCGCCGTTCGGCTCAACGGTTGTCCCAGCCTGCTTGATAGCCGTGACGCTCATCACCGGTTTGACTGCCGTACCGAAATTTTTCTTTTAGATCGATGAAATTGAATCTTAAACAACTAAGCTCAGAAGAACGGACGGCACGGCTCAAGGCCGCTCTGGATGCCGGAGATAGGTTAGGCCTGATCACTTCTATCGACGGCGATCAGTTGATTATGCTGTTGCTTTCACCGGGCAAGAGAAGCATAGATTGTTATGAAACACCCGTGGCTGGCGGCACATATAAATCGGCTACGGCCATGGTACCGCAAGCTCACTGGTTTGAGCGAACTACTTGGGATATGTTTGGATTAGTTCCGGAAGGACATCCGCGCCTGAAACGTACCCACCTCCATGAGCCTTACACTTTGACATCGCCGCCTCTTTCGCATGAACGGCGTAAGGCAATCGAGAAGACCATACAGCCCGAATCAGGTGATCGACGGCACGCCGGCGATCGGTCTTATCATTTTTTGGGAGTTGAAGGCCAGGGCGTATATGAGATTCCGGTCGGGCCGATTCACGCAGGCATCATCGAACCGGGACATTTCCGCTTTAGCTGCTATGGAGAAATAATACTCAACCTGGAAATCAGGTTAGGCTACGTCCACCGCGGTATCGAGAAAAGGTTGAGCGAAGTACCATGGCAAAGGGGCCGCTTTGTCGCTGAGGCTGCCGCCAGTGATATGCCCGTGGCCAATTCACTGGCCCATGCAACAGCAGTAGAGTACCTTCTACAAATCGAGGTTCCTCGGTTGGCACTTTACCTGAGAAGCATTGCTCTTGAAATTGAAAGAATCGCGATGCATCTATCGGATCTGGGGGGGCTGGCAGGCGACATCGGTTTTTTGGCGATCGCTTCCTCCATGGGCCGATTAAGAGGGGTTGCTCTACGCATGGGCGAACTTTTGAGCGGCAATCGCCTTATGCGTGGATTCATTTGCCCAGGCGGGGTTGTTTCGGCATCCATGCGAGTGGCTGAGGAAATTGCTCAACTGGCTCGGCAATTGAAGCAGGAGCTCAAGCCTGTTGTTGCCTTCTATATGGACAATCAAGTGGCGGTGGACCGCATGGAAGGTGTCGGTGTGGTGAGAAGTTCCTTAGCACGGGAATTTGGGCTTGTCGGAGTGGCTGCCCGCGCTTCCGGAGACCGATACGACTGTCGCAACTATTGGAATCACGGCGCCTACCCAAATGTAGATTTGGAACCTGCCAACGAAACTAGCGGCGATGTCTTTGCTCGAGCCAAGGTTAGAATCAGTGAAATCGAAACCAGCCTTAAATTGCTAATCAACTTTCTCGATGATTTAAAAGAAGGCTCCTTTTTGGTGTCACTGCCCGATCGGCTTGAGGCCAATTCATCCAGTGTCGCTATCGTGGAGTCGCATCGGGGAGAACTGATTCATTTTATTCATACTGACGCCAGAGGTGAAATTCAGCGCTACTGCATTAAGGATGCCAGCGTCAACAATTGGACGGCTCTTGCTATTGCCGTCCGCAATAACGTTGTGGCCGACTTTCCCTTGTGCAATAAAAGCTTCAGCTTGTCATACAGCGGCCATGATCTGTGAGGTGAAACCTTGTTGCGTTTGCTGAAATATTTGATCAACCGTGGAATAGTGACCAATAAGGCCGTCCCTGAACTTTTGGATGACAATATTACTGGCTTTCCCAAAGCCACGGATGTTCCATGCGTTTCTGAATGTCAGGCCTGCACCGAATCCTGTCCGACTGGGGCGATTGAGATTACTAGAGAGAAATCGATCGCGATCGATCGCGGCGCATGTATAACCTGCAAAGAATGTATAAGGGTATGCCCATCAGGAACCCTGATTAACGACACCTCCGTAGCCAGTTTTGCATTCACCAGAGAGGACCTGTTCAGGCCGGCTCCTGCTAAAGCAGAGACAGGTCCGGATAGGAGTATATTTTCGAAATCTTTAGCTGTGCGCGTGGTTTCCACAGGATGCTCTGCTTGTGATTTGGAACTTGCCGCGGCTAGCAATCCGATTTTCGACATGGAACGATTTGGCATACATGTTGTCGCTTCTCCTCGATTCGCTGACGCTCTGGTCGTTACTGGGCCAGTCCCCAAGTCGATGCATGAACCGCTGTTGTCCTGCTACGAAGCAATGTCCGATCCAAAGCTAGTGATTGCCCTGGGTACGTGCGCTATTTCAGGCGGGGTGCACAAGAATGGATATACAGAAGCCAATGGTGTAGGGCCCTTATTGCCAGTCGATATCTTCATTCCTGGCTGCCCACCTCATCCTTGGCAAATAATCAAAGGAATTCTCGCAGCCCGTCGACTTAACGGCAGAATCCGCAAGGAAGACCAAGGCTGATCAGCCGAAAGATATTTCCGTGATAATGCAGATGCTTTATTTACTTGCCTTGTCACAAAGCGCCTGGCTGATGTAATTTATTGGATGGCAGCGGCTTGACTGTTGGGCAAGTGATGCCACTGGAGCGTCTATTGCCAGTCTTCTGTGGAGCTGGTTGGATATGCCAGGCGATTTGGGAATAATATTGAAGATGGCGGCGAATACATATAAATGAAGGAAACAGCAGGTACATTACTATATCGACTTAGGAAGAACAAACTCGAAGTTTTACTGGTCCACCCGTCTGGTAACTACAATCGAAAATCTCCCTGGAGCATACCTAAAGGCGTCCCCGAGAAGTCCGAGTCTCTCGAGGATGCCGCTCGCAGGGAGACGCTGGAGGAAACCGGCGTGAAAGCCAAGGACTTGCGCTCTCTAGGTCACGTGGACTACCGGAAGAGCCGCAAGCGGGTGCACTGTTTTTATGGACAGGCACCGCGCGACGCTGACCCTTCATGCGCCTCATGGGAAGTCGATCGAGCCGAATTCCTTAGCTTTGAAAAGGCGAAGAAAGAAATCCATGAGGATCAAGCTGAATTGCTTAAACGTCTTGCATTAGTGCTTAAGGCATACAAAAAGGAACCGGCCTGAGCAAATCAACCTCATACAGAAGGCTTCTTTCAATGCCTGTCATTTGATGGACGGCAGCGAAGCAGTAGGGTTGAAGTACTCGCTCTGGTTAGACAGCGGTTGAGAAAAGGCCGTCAGTCCATTGACCAGTCGTTTCCATGCCTTTTCGTCAGCCGGCAAGCCGATTCTGATGCTAACCGGGCTGTCAAAAAGGCGAGTAAGAATCCCTCGTCTGGCTAAGAACTCATGCAGCTGCGCAGCTTTAGGATCAACGATCCATTGAAAGAGAACAGTGCCACCACTGGCAGTGAAACCCGCTCGCGCCAGTGTCCCGGATAGGCGAGCCGATTGCTGATCAAGCTGTCTTCGAGCTTGCTCCTGCCAGGTCTTATCGCTTAGAGCCTGAGTCGCTACCCATCTAGCTGGACCGTTGACGTGCCATGGTCCCAAGCATTCCTCCAGGCTCTTAAGCAGATCGCTTGTTCCATGCGCGAAGCCGACCCTCGCTCCCGGCAATCCAAAGAATTTCCCGAGCGAGCGCAGCACAATTAGACCCTTTTGCTCCGAGCCAATCATACTCAGCTCAGGCACAGCGTCGATAAAAGACTCGTCTATTACTAACCAGCCGGCTCTTTTAGCCAGATTTTTGTGCAACATCCTCAGTTCGCCGGGGCTGAGGAGAGTGCCGGTGGGATTGTTTGGATTGCATAAGATAATGACGTCGAGCCCTTCAGATGCTGCCGAAAGATCGTGATACTGAAGCAACTTTA
>PSRH01000161.1 GCA_003175915.1 Candidatus Melainabacteria bacterium
GCCCTTTCTGATCAGGCAATTGACCTGGGCCAATTTGCCATACACAACACACTTGGCGGCAAGGTAGCAGAAAGCGTACAAGCGATGTGTCGTTACCGTGTCGACGTTGTGGCGCGTTACGCCATCAAAGTTTCGCACGCTCTTATGATCGCACCAGATGCGGATTTAGCTGAGGTAGACACGGTAATTACTCATCCGCAGGTTCTCCTCCAATGCCAGGCTACCCTTAGAAAAAGATACGGCCATCTTAAGCTCGAAGTTTGTAACGGTGATCTTGTTGATCCGGCCAGAGTGGCAGAACTAATGGGCCAGGCACAACTGCCGAAAAACATAGCAACAATCAGCAGCAAGTCCTTGTCAGAACTTCATGGTCTTAAAATTGCCGATTGCGATCTGCAAGATGCGGACGAAAACTTCACCACATTCCTTCTCGTAAAGCGCGCGGCTGAATAAACCTCCGTCGGGGCGAATATGCTCGTTTAGGGGTCGCTTTAGCGACCCGTTCTTCTAGACACGGGCGGCTGAAGCCGCCCCCACAAATTGCCTCTGTTTAGCTCGATTGCTCTAGTTTCTTGATTTCAAGCCCACTCTGTCCTGGTTTAAACACTGAGTAGGCAGCGTAACCGCCATTCATCAAAGCATCTAGTTGCTTACGCATCTCTTTCTTTTTTGGCTGTAGCGAGACTATATGCTCTTTTCGCAGATTTTTCGCCTGGACCATTACTTCATCGAGGGGGTCTCTCTCGGCGTCAAAGAGCAGAGCTATTCGCTCGCCAACACCCGGTGCCTGAACACTTCGTTCGGCCAGGATGGAAATGATTCTCTCAAAGCCAATCGAGAAGCCGCAAGCCGGTACATCACGCCCGGTCATTTTTCCAACCATTTTGTCGTAGCGACCACCGCCGGCAATGGAGTGGGCAGAACCTTTAGCACTGATCTCAAATATTTGCCCGGTGTAATAACCCATGCCTCGAACTAGCGTCGGATCAAAGCAAATCGAGTAGCGCCCATCCGCAACCTTTTCTATCGCCTTCAAAACGTTCCGCAGTGCGTTCACTACTTCCTCCGGTGCGTTCGGAGGGAGGGACGCCTCAAAGCCCTTTGCCGACTTTTTGGAGGTGGTTGCTCCTTCAAGAAACGACAGAAGTAGTTCCACTACTTTGGTAGCGTGGCCATTACTTAGGAGCTCTTGCCTGACGCCCGACAAACCGATTTTGTCTAGTTTATCGATCTGAATGAAAACGTTGTCGAAAGCGCCCGCGGGCACCCCGCAATGCTCCGCGAGCGCTATCAAAATGCGTCTGTCGTTTAGACGTACGTTGAAATCTCGAAAATCTAAAGCCATTAACGCTTCGGAGGTCGCCTGGATCAATTCCATTTCGACAACTTCTGATTTAATGCCAAACGTGTCGATATCACACTGAGTAAATTGCCGGTAGCGCCCTTGTTGTGGACTCTCGGCCCGCCAGACAGAACCGATTTGAATGGCTTTGAAGGGATTGGGAAGATTGGCTTGGTTGGCAGCGTAAAACCGCACGAGAGGAACCGTCAGGTCAAAGCGTAGTCCCAGATCAGCCAGCTCATCGCGCTCAACTGTTCGATCCGCCAGAGCCTTATCGAGCTTGTCGCCTCGCTTCAAAACCTCGAATATTAATTTGAGGTTCTCGCCACCCTCGCCCCCTCTTAAATTAGCAATGTTCTCCAGAGCAGGCGTTTCTATGCGGGCAAATCCAAAGCGTTGATAGGTCGCCACAAGTTGAGCAGTCGCCCAGTCTCTCAGCGCGGTTTCCTCGGGCAACATGTCCCGCATCCCTCTGGGAGGGGCAGAACTTAACGTGACTCCTGTACTCATCACTTCTCCTTAGTACGTATGGCGGCGACAACCAACAATAGCCGAGCCTCCGCGTGCACTTTCACAAGATTTTCAGATCTTTTTATTAAGTTTGTTTCATTACCAATTCAAATGGCTCGTTGGTGCGGGCTCTAAATTACGTTTACAGGTTCTCCTCTCATAGTTGTGGGGGAAGAGGGGGCACGAATCTTGCGCGTTATTTAAACGATCAAACGCAATTCTCAAAGGTTCGTTCTCCCTCTGCATAGTCGGGGAGAAGACAATGTTTCCAAAAGAAATCCTCAAAAAGCTGCAAACATATCTCAGCAGCCAGCCAGTCGAACTTACTCAAAGGGAATGCAGTCGGCGAGCCCTTGATATGATTCCCCACGCGCGCGATGCACACAGTATTGCACTTTTCGATTTAGCCAAGTACCAGCAAGTAGTCCTTTCTGTCGAGGGAAATCAGACGACCTGCGGCTTGAAGTTCGCTTCTGCAAGTCGTAAGTTCCGGTCGGCTGTCTTGATCTTCAGAGGACGTGTCCTCGGTTGCATTTTCGGTAGTAAACGTTATCCTCAACAGCTTTTTGGTAGAGTGGCCTATGATCAGTTATTGGCTGAAATGTCCAATGACTGTTTGATTGAAGCCCACCCTTTAGATGAGAGCCTGGCGCTGGCAGCCGGCTCAATGTTTCATAGTGAATTTATCAAACTGCCCTCCGATACGACTTTACTAAACGCCTTCACCTCTGCTTACATTCAATTGGTGCAAGACGGCCGACCGGGAAACATCATCGTAAATGATCTAACTGGCTTGCCCATTGTCACAGTTTATTTGTTCAATCGAGAAGTTGTGGGCGTCTATTCGCAGAGAAACGGCTGGCGATCATCTTCTTACGAAACAGCATTGGGGTGCCTGCGCAACCTTGATCATGCCCGGGTTTTTGCCAGTCGCCTCACTGCGCAAGACATACAAGAGGTATTGCCGCTCACCTTCGCTCTCTCTTCATTGGGCGAACGCAAACTGCCAGTAAATGTCAATCCAGAGCCTCACAAATTGGATGGACTGCTGATCAGAATAAAACCCGTGGAGCGAACCGTACTATCCCCTATAAATCGCTTCTTTCCTGGTGGCGCCCAGTCTGACGCAGATCGGGCTGGTAGGAACTCAGGACGATTTTCGAAGGTGTGGCAATAGCGGCTACATTCACTTTTGAGGGAAACCTTTCTTGAGTGCGTCGCCAATTTCACGGGGAACCTTTGCCACCAATTTACTGGCTAGTTCAAAATCTTCAGACATGGTGGCCGCCCAATCATCCTTCTCCCGCAAAACAAAAAACAGGTATGAGTGCAGATCGATATTTTCCGGATCGCCAGCCACTGCCAGGCGATATTCTTTTGCTGAATCATCGAAATCGTGTGCTTCGTAAAGCATGTCTGCAATTGCTTCATGTTTTATGACCTTTTCGCTTTGGGCACTGGCGAAATCCAAACGATCCGGCCGCACGTGCACAAGCCCGAGTAGTCCATCCAGATGAATGACGAATTTGAAGGTGTTGAACAACTTGGCATAGCGCCAGGCTTCGTCTGGGCGTTTCGTCTTATAAGCGCAGGTGCCTAATCCGGCATAGATATCGGCTAATTCCTTCTTGCTCAAGATGTTGTAGCTTTTCGTATCTGAGGGCATCAGTTTTTTTGCCTTTTCGTAGGCTTGCTCGGCTTCGCTAATCCGATCTAAGCGTAAAAGCTTTTCCGCCAGTAACTTGGCCACTCTTGGAGAATGAGGACAAGCCACGGCGGCCTGCTTGAGAGTTTCGACCGCTTGAGACTGTGATCGGGTTTTGGCAATCAGTTCGGCCAGTTCAACCCAGGCATGACTTGACTTGGGGTTTAAAGTCAGGGCCTGTTTCAGCTCCATTTCAGCCAGGTCGGGTTTGTTAATCCGGTCATACAGGCGAGCGCTCAACACACGCGCCTCATAAGCAGCCGGCCTGAGCGACTTCCAGTAATCGACACAACGGCGAGCTTGATCGAATTGCTCTTGATTGGCAAGCTGCTCGGTCAGGCCAATGAACAATGTGCTTGAGCAACGTTGTAACTTCGCTGCGGCTACGCGGTCTTTGAATGATAATTCCGCATTTTCCAAACGATTCGCCCGCCTCTTCGTATTAGAAAGAGCGACGAGCCAGGCTGGATCTTTCGGCAAAATATCTCCTGCCTGCCTGGACAATTCTTCTGATTCAATCGTTTTGTCTTCGCACAAAAGAGCTCTGGCCGTGCAGAGCTTCTTGAGATAAAGGCTGGGGGTGGTCGCTGCTGCTTTACGGAAATACGGCGAAACCAGCTTCGCTTCATTTATCCTGACCATGGAAATCCCCAGGAGCCAGTTCGCTTCAGCACTGGACGGTAAAGCGGAATCCTTCTTTAAGGCATTTTGGAGGACGTCCCGCGCCGCCTGGTCGTCACCAGAGCGGGTCAGGTGCGTTGCCAAACAGGAAGCGACCGTCAGGTCGGAGGAGGCTTCCTTGATCAGTCCTTGAAATACTTTGTCCGCTTCGCCTACTCGTCCTGTTCTGGAAAGCGACAATCCCTCAAGAGCTGCAATTCGTTTGTCGCTCGGGTCAAGCGCCTGCGCCAAACGATAGACCTGCTCCGCGGCGAGATCGTTTTCGTCGAACTGGAATGACCTGGCAATCAAGGCCAAAACCTGGGCGCATTTTTTTCTCTTTTTTTGATCTGACAGGTCGCCTGCGTAGTGCACTACCAGCGGTGCCAGGCATCCGATCGCCTTATCGAGTTCAAAGTTCGATAGATGGGTAAAGCCTTGCCGCATTAATCCGGCCGGCTCTTTCGTCTTTTCTACCGAAGGCAATTCGTTATAGGGAGAAACCGGCAACGGCAATGCCAAGCAACCAAGCGTTAAGGCAGAGATGATCGACAAGCATCTGACTCCGGCAGAGCGACCTCGACGAGATTTACTCAATCTTTTCCCCTGAAAAATTCGATCAAAAGCGACTTGCATTCTTCTTCGGCTATACCGCCTACAACTTCGGGAATCGGGTAGGGACGCCCCGCGATAAACAGGTTGAAGGCCGAACCCAGTGCCCCGGATCTTGGATCATAGGCCCCATAAACGAGGCGCGAAACTCTCGCTTGAATGATTGCTTCTGCGCACATCGGACAGGGCTCGAGGGTCGTATACAGGGTTGTACCCTCGAGACGCCAGCTCTTAAGCATTTCGCTGGCGCGTCTTAAAACGACTATCTCGGCATGGTCGGTCGGATCCTGGCTCTTTTCTTTCTGGTTGTGGCCCTGGGCCAAGAGAAGATTCTCTCGGACGAGGACACTGCCAACCGGCACATCCGGCTGGGCCCGCTTGGCTTCGGCAAGGGCCAGGCCCATCCAGTGGTGATCCCATTCAGAAAGGCTGCGTTTTAGCTCTTTGCCGCCTTCCCGGCTAGATCCTTCAGGCGTCAACATAGAACCTTCCTACAAATATTTTTTCGTAACACCAAGTTCCATCGCGAATCGATAGCCAATCAATTTGTAGAGCATTTTGGCGACAAGAAAATCCGGCGCGTGTAAATCTTTGATCGGAGCCAGTTCGACGATGTCCGCAGCTACTACGTTTTTTCTCACGCAGAGCTGCTTTATTAGCTCGGTGATTTGCTCCCAGCTCATTCCACCCGGCTCGGGTGTTCCCGTGGAAGGCATGATGCCTGGATCGAGTCCATCAACGTCGATTGTAAGATAGACGTTGTCGGAAAGCGTCTCAATTATCTCGGGAAAATTCCAGTGCTTTTGGTGGCGCGACCAGAATGTATTGATATTGGCATTGCTCTCTTCCATCCAGGCCACTTCTTCGCTGCTAATGTTGCGGATGCCCACTTGCGTAATCAACGGGTCGGGAAGCGCATGGTAAATATGGTACGCGACCGACGCGTGACTGTATTTGTTACCCTCGAACGAAGCTCTTAGATCGGCGTGCGCATCAACCTGAAGCACAGATAGGTCGCTATATCGTTCGGCGCAGGCACGCACAGCCCCTAGAGAAAGTGAATGCTCGCCGCCGATCACGACCGGGAATTTGCCAATGTCAATCAATGTGGCGATGGCATCGTAGAGCTCTTGGAATGGTTTCTCGGTCTTGTCGGTAACCGCTTCCATCTTCACTTCATCGCCAGTTTGAATACCTATTTTGAATGGTTCGATCCACAATTCGTCATCAAAAGTTTCCACTTCCTGGCTGGCCGCCAAGACTGCCGCCGGCCCATTTTTAGTCCCTTTCCCGTAGCTGGTTGTTGCTTCATAGGGAACCGGAACAATGACGACCCGCGAACTCTCCTGAGATGAGTATTCTTCCGGAAGATCGAAATAGCTCAGCATCTTCTCGCCGGTTACTGTCAACTCAATTGCCTCTTTTGCTAAAATTTAGGGCTTTTATAGCATTTTCCCAGAATCCGAAGCAACGGTACCCCATCATACTTGTGTGCCTTCCCATTTCCCTATGAACCCTAACCTGGCCAAGCTGCAGCTGTACCCGTTTGAAAGATTAGCGGAACTCAACCGTGGCGCTACTCCTCCGGCAGACAAAGCGGCTATTGTCATGTCCATAGGCGAGCCCCGTCACCCGGCTCCACAATTCATCAAAGATGCACTGGTCGATCACCTCGATGGCCTATCTCGCTACCCTGCCACCCAAGGAAGTCCAGAGCTGCGGGCAGCCATTGGGCAGTGGCTTGTTCAGCGCTTTTCTCTCAAGCAAAATAACCTAGATCCAGAGCGTAATATTTTGCCGGTTAACGGCACGCGCGAAGCCTTGTTCGCTATCGCCCAATGCGTCGTCGACGAGATCGTCAATCCTCTCGTGCTCTTGCCCAATCCTTTCTATCAAATCTACGAAGGGGCAGCCCTTCTAGCTGGGGCTCAGCCTTGGTACATCAACATCGATTCGCTAAGCCGCTTGCCTGACTTCGATCGTGTCCCAGACGACATCTGGAAAAAATGCCAGCTCCTTTATCTTTGTTCACCGGGCAATCCAACCGGAGCGGTCATTGACCCGGCAACATTTTCCAAATTAATCACCCTGGCCCAACAACATGACTTCATCATCGCTTCCGACGAATGCTATTCGGAAATATATTTAGACGATAAGTACCGTCCTGCCAGTCTCTTGTCTATAGCAGAAAAGCTTGGTCTTGCCACCTACGATCGTTGTCTTGTCTTCAACAGCCTCTCCAAGCGTTCGAGCGTGCCGGGACTCCGTTCCGGTTTTGTTGCCGGTGATGCCAGGTTAATCGATAAGTTTCGCCTCTATCGCACCTACCATGGCAGCGCTATGTCGCCGCCTGTACAGTCCGCCAGTCTGAGAGCCTGGCAGGATGAAAATCACGTAAAGGCAAGTCGAGAACTTTATCGAGAGAAATTCCGCCTGGTTGCCGATATCCTGGCTCCGGCAGCCCGCCCGACCTTGCCCGAGGGCGGTTTCTTTCTCTGGTTGCCAACTAATGGAGACGACACACGGTTTGCTCGAGACCTCTACCAGCAGTACAATTTGACTGTCCTGCCTGGCACTTTCCTATCACGTGTCGCCCAGGGCATTGACCCGGGTCGTGGTTACGTTCGCATCGCATTGGTTGGTTCATTGGCAGAATGTGAGGAGGCAGCATGTCGGTTAAGAGACTTCATCTCGGCGAAGGTAGCGCGACCATGACCAAGCACGAGAAGATCATTGAGGAAGCTTACGAACGCCTCGGCAGTGTCAGTCCTGCCACGGCCACCGTCGCCCTCAAAGAAGCAATCAACGAGACGATCGCCGGCTTGAATACTGGTCAGCTGCGCGTGGCCGAGAAAATTGACGGGGTGTGGACTGTGCACCAGTGGCTGAAAAAGGCCGTACTCCTCTTCTTTCGCATTAACGACAACTCGGTCATGGATGGCTGCTACACCTACTTCTTCGATAAGGTGCCGGTCAAATACGCCGGCTATAGTGAGGCCGCCTTTCAGGAGGGCGGCACCCGCATTGTGCCACCAGCAGTAGTGCGCACCGGGGCATATGTCGCCAACAGCGTGGTGCTCATGCCTTCCTTTGTTAATATCGGGGCTTACGTCGATTCTGGAACAATGGTTGATACCTGGGCAACGGTCGGCTCTTGTGCACAGATCGGCAAAAATGTTCACCTCTCAGGCGGCGTCGGCATCGGCGGGGTCTTAGAACCCTTGCAAGCCAATCCGACGATCATCGAGGACAACTGCTTTATCGGTGCTCGCTCTGAGGTGGTAGAAGGGGTTATTGTCGAAGAAGGCTCGGTCATTTCCATGGGTGTATTTCTTGGCCAGAGCACCAAAATACTCAATCGCGAAACTGGCCAGGTAACTTACGGGCGAATCCCGGCCGGCTCGGTAGTGGTTTCCGGCAGCATGCCGGCCAAGGACGGCAGCCACAGTCTTTATTGCGCTGTCATCGTCAAGCAAGTCGACCAGGAAACGCGCAAGAAAGTGGGTATCAATCAACTTCTTAGAGAGATCTGATGGGCAGCCGAACTAGCAATGCTACCGACACGCTCGAGTTAACCAAGGCTCTCATTCGTTGTGCCTCAGTAACACCGGAGGATGGCGGCTGCCAGGAATTATTGATCAACCGATTGGCAGCGATTGGCTTTGAAATTGAACGATTGCCTTTTGCCGACGTCAACAATTTCTGGGCAAGAAGAGGTAAGGAAAAACCGCTTCTTGCCTTTGTCGGGCACACCGACGTGGTGCCAACAGGGCCCATAGACGCCTGGACTTCTCCCCCGTTTGAGCCGGCTGTTCGTGATGGTTATTTATACGGGCGTGGTGCTGCTGATATGAAGAGCGGCATTGCGGCCATGGTCACGGCTGTTGAAGACTTCGTTCGCGAAAATCCCAAGCACAAAGGGTCAATCGCCTTTCTGATCACAAGCGATGAAGAAGGCCCTTCTATAAACGGCACTAAAAAAGTTGTCGAAGTGCTCGAGTCACGAAACGAGAAAATTGACTGGTGCTTGGTCGGTGAGCCAAGTTCGGTTGAAGCGCTTGCTGACACCATGAAAAACGGCAGGCGCGGATCCCTTTCCGGAAAGCTCCTGGTCAAAGGCTTGCAAGGTCATGTCGCTTACCCTCATTTATCCGACAACCCGATCCATCGCTTTGCCGAACCATTTGCCAAGCTCTGCGCTCAAGCCTGGGACAAAGGCAATCAGTTTTTCCCTCCCACAACCTTCCAGTTCTCCAATATAAATGCCGGCACTGGAGCCGAAAACGTCATACCCGGACACCTGGAGGCACGATTCAACTTCCGCTTTTGCACCGAGTC
>PSRH01000281.1 GCA_003175915.1 Candidatus Melainabacteria bacterium
GGCTCAACCGTACTTTGAATGCAGACAGCGCCGCGCTTGCGCCTCTCCTTGCTGAGTCGTTGGCGGATAGCGCTCGCCGATTGGCTAAGGGCCTTCGGCGCGTCATGGCCGTTTTTCAATGTTTTCGCATTACTCATCCATGTATTTCCTTTTGTGCTCTGTAAAATTCAAATCGGCGGCTAATCAGACGCTTGCCGATGGCGCATAGTTCTAAGAACTCGTCATTGGCGGCTAAAAACGTCGGCAACACGAGATCATGATCCGCGCGGGGAATGCCGTCTTTGTCGAGTGCGAAAATCCTGCCCAGCTCGTCCGGCGAAAAGCTGAAGTACTTGGAGGCGCCCGCAATCTGCTTGGCGGCCACGTCGACCGTGTTGCAATCTTGGCAGATAATCGTCGGCGGAAACCTACGGAACGCTTCAATCATGCGCCAAAACCACGCTTTTAACGGCGCCGGATTCTCGCATTGCGCCAGCTTGCGCTCGAAATATGCGCGCGCCCCGTCTTCGGAGTGATCGTGGTGCCTAGCAAGATGGGTCATCAGCTTGCCGTTACAGTCGGGGCGTATGATGTCGCTTTTCCACCGCTTACAGCACGGACAACGCCAGCAATCCATCGTTTCAAAGAAGCGCCTAAATGAACTCGTTGGCGCAAATTCTGTGCCTTTGTCGTATTTCTCCAGCGCATCAAAAAGAACTCTCTCATTTTCAGCAAATGTTCGCTGTCTACAATCAATACTAAGTAAAAAATTGCTCTTAGTTTCACTCCAAGGCAACTGTTCCGTGATTGAAACTTCCATCGTTATTTCAATGCTTCACTTTCTTCGACAATTTCCAGAATTTGCTCCGCATTCGCTTGCGCAGCTCCCACAGAATCCCCGGCTCGCTAGAGTCCGCTGTGATGTGCTCGAAAATGGCCGCGCACATCGCCTCCGGCGCTCTGTCGACGTCAACCATGTCGGACACAATCACGGGCAGCCTTGCCCTCGTGCCCGGCTCCACTTGGCAGACAAGCACATGGTCGCTGTGCGTGCCGACGCTCCTTTCGTGCGCCGTGGCTTCTCTAAGGCGGAAGTTGCGCTTGGGGCGCGCTTCAAACCAAAGCCTATCGCCTTCGCTGGTCTCTTCCAGGCCCGACAAATCCGCGTTCGTTCGCTGCATTACCTCTTCCAGCTCGTCAGCCATGCCGGCACTCCCAGAATGGGCGGCTGATTTCCGCTTCAGGCAAAATGCGGGGCTTGGTATGCGTGGCGCCGCCCACCGTCCGCACCGTGGCGCTATCCTCACTGATAAGGATAAGCTGCGGCTTGTGAACGCTAAGCCCAAGATGGCTCACGAGGCCCCACGCTCCATATCTAAAGCGGGCGGCCCTCGCATTGGGGAACAGCCCGAAGAGATCAACTTCGCCCCATCCGAGGGAAACGGCCCTTTCCGCCCACTCGGAAGAGAGGAACTGAAGCGCCGCCTCCTTCACGGCGGCCATATCGGAAGACGGCGGCTCCCAGCTCGTGACAGCATCGAGCCATGAACCGCACTCGCCAAGGTTGAAACCTTTTTGCAGTTTTTGCACCTCGTCAGGAGCGCCTTTTTCGGCTGAAAAACACGCCTCCTTGGGCACTGCAAAAACTGTAAAAAGGGGGTCGGAGGCTTTTTGCGGTTTTTGCACCTCGCTAGGCGGGTGATTTTCGGGGTCGGAAGAGGCTCCGCCGGGCACTGCAAAAACTGTAAAAAGGTTTTGAGAAGCTTTTAGCTTTTTCAGCCTTGCTGCATAATCGCTCATGATTTCAACCTCGGATTGATGGTGTAAATCGTCCGAGGCCGGCCGCCCGTGGGCTCTTGACGTATGCCGAGCCAATCCATATCCACGAGAAGATCGAGCCCCTTCTGAACCTCGTTTCGATCCGTGAGCATCGACCATCCGGGGCGCCACACATCGTGGCTTAAAAATTCGCCCTTCAGTGCGCCGCTTTTGATTTTCGCAGCTATTGCCTTCGCGGTGGTTGTCTCCACCATGGTAACGCTGGCGTATGCGCGGCGTGCGTGCGTTTCGAGGTAATCAGCCCATGCCAACGCGGTTAAAATGGCCACCTCATTAACGGGACCGTGGCCGCCGTTCGCAAGATGGATAGCGAGCGCCAAACTAGGAACAAGCTTTCGATACTTCCCAAAATGGCTCTCCAACGCAGGATGCAGCTCCCCGCTTCGAAGTTGCGGTTCAAGCTTCGCGCGCCAGTCTCTGAAAATCTCTTGAGCTGCGTCATCAAAGCGAAGGTATGGAATCCCCTCGTTTTCTCCATCAAAGCCCACATCCTGCTTTGCGCCGCGGGCAAGTGGATTCATTTCGTCCAAAATCTTGAAAAGGTTGAACGCCGCGCGCTTCGATTCTGTGTTCAGTGGCCGGTCGACGTCTTGCCATGTGGGGCTCACGTCGGGCCACACCATCATCCCGAACCGCTGAATCAGGCCGTCGTCACCAGAATCGCAACGAACAGCGCTTGCAAGGTAGCGCGCAATCTTTCCCGGCTGCGTCGATCCCAATATCGAGACGCAGGCGCACGGGATGTGGAGGTTTTTTCCGCGGGCGATCCGGTCGAAGGTGTGACTGCTGGTTCCGTTCCAGGCAGTAAGATAGAAGCCGCGGCCCTCTGTCCCTTCCTCCTTGTCGAAGCTTTGCAGTAGGGAGACAATCTCATCCCGGTGGACCAATATGCCGTTCGGGTTTTCAATAAGAAGCTCGCCAAGGGCCGCCGGCGTGGGGTCGCTCGTGATGTAGCGGCGAACCGTCGGCTTATCTTCCGAATCAATTTGAAAATAGCCATCAATTGCCGCCCCTGAGTTGCTCCTCAGCTTCTTTTTTGCCTCCTCCTCATTTGCTTGCGCTCGCAATTTCGCAATCTTGGATGCAATCTCGTACTCTTTTTCCTCCTCCTTGAACGCAGCCATAGCAGCCGCCGCCCGCGCTTTCAGTGGAGCAAGGCAAGCATCGATGGTCGGCGACTTGAGAACGCCGGGACGGCCAACCAGTACGCCCCATTGGTTGGCGACTTCGGTCCACGCCGTGTGCTGCTGTGGCCGTATCCCAATTTTTCGGCCTATGACGGCCCCCAGGGCGACCATGATCGTGACAGCAGCATAATCAGGCGGCGCCTGCATCGTGGAGACGATATCTTCGCACCACGGGCGGAGGGGGTCGGGCAAGAGATCAAAATCGAATGGCGCGACGGGCGGCAAACCATTAGGCAAGGCTTGCGGTTTTCTCCATTCGGGGCTTTTTGCACTTTTTGCAGTCTCTTGTGAGCCCTCTTTTTCGCCTGAAAAACTCCCAGACGGGGCACTGTAAAAACTGCAAAAAGGGTCTTTCCCGTTAGGGTGGTATCCATTCTGCTTTGCAATGTCGAAAAGCGTGGCGATACCGATGCCGTCGCGCCGGAAGCTCTGCCAAGCCTTATCCTGATCGTGGGCGTTAAATTTTTCGCTCTTCGCGCTCCATTTATCCCAGGTCCCGCGCCCGCTGTCGCCGAACGCTGATTTGAGGGCCATTCCAATTTTCAGCCATTCGTCGCGATCGTCGGCGGGGATGAATTCAAGAGCGTCCTTCGCTCTCGCGAGATCGTCCGGCCGTGTGGTATTCTGGCTGCTCTGATTGTATCGAGCGCGCCCCGCCTCATCATCACGGCGAAGGGCTTCCTCAAAGATCGCGGTGGGCCATTCCTCAAGCCCATCGAGGATTTCAAGCGAGAGATCGCCCCACGCGATCACATAGCCGCCGTCGCCTCGAATATCGATCCCCGTCTTTTTGGTCCCGAGCAGGTTTTTGAACAGCTTCGCGCCCGATGCGATTTTTTCGACATCTGGCGGATAACGAAAGTAGCGATGTTCGCCACCAGAAAGGGTTGGCTGAGTGTGTGTCTCGGGCAAATTCAGGCCGATCTTCTCCACGCCTGTAATCCCGTCCTCGCCATTCTTTCGATCGAGATCGAGCACAACGAGCTTATTGATCTTGCCTGTCGGTATAGCCGGGAGTGCATCGGGCCGCTTGCCCCACCAGCCACGAATCACGTCTCTATCAGTGGTCGCGTCGTGAAAGCCGCGCGGTGTCAGCGGCGTTTTAGCCTTCAGAACTTCCCCGGTCTCCGCGTGAACCTCTTCTCGTGGCCGGCAGGGAAAGACCGCCAAGCCGAGTTCAGCGAGCGCAAGGGCGCGCTCAAGGTTGCTGTGTTCTTCCGGCAGGCTGGAATAAATCGCAGAAGCCGCCGTATTGCTCAATTGAGCTGTAATGCTCATTTTGTGGTTCCCCGTTATTAACAGTAGTTAACGGAGACCAGAAGAAGCTTGCAGGACGAATCGACATGATATACAAAAAAGGTATCCGGCATCTCGTGCTGATTTGCTATCTGGCCTCGGGTTGATCGGTCTCCGCTGTAGGAGGCGGAGTAGGAGGACTAAAAGGTTTCTCATGCGCACCCGGCGATTAACTTCGCCGGGTGTTTGCGTTTATGCTGCTTCCTGCTCCCTCTTCAAAAGCTTGATATTGCGGTGGCCGCGGGGACCTTTTTCGATAAAGCCGCGGATTTCAAGTCTTGCGATGTATTGAGCGACGGTGTGAACGCTCACATTCGCGCGCGCGCCAATCTCCGCGTGAGTCGGCGCATAACCATGTTGCGCAACGAAGTCGCGGATGACCTTCAATATTAGGGTTTCTGTTTCGTTCATTTCGTGTTTTTTCTGCCTTTTCCTGCGTCTTTGAGCGGCTAATACTAAACTGTTAGTTGTAATTTATATGCCTATGATCATAAACATGCAACTCAAAAGTTGAGCTACAGACGAAATTATTAGTTCTCACGATCTTGGCGTGTCAAATTCACAACGCATCAATGATTTTCAACGAGAAAAATCAATCAATTCTTACTGAGTCGTTAACAAGTCTATAGTTTGTATGCTTTTTCCAATGCTAACCTTGCGCCTCGCTCTGAGGAGCTGCCTTTTGCTTGCTGTTTTCGCCGTTTTGGAATATAACATTCCAACGCATTGCTTGACGCCGCACCTTTTACGCTTCTTGACGAGGTCGCAGGCTCGCGATGATCCCACGGTGGCCCGCTTTCCTTTCGGCGGGTCACCTATTTTCGTGGTGCAAACTAGCGCTC
>PSRH01000168.1 GCA_003175915.1 Candidatus Melainabacteria bacterium
CATGCCGCACTTCCAGCGAGCCATGCCGGTGCCAAATATGCCGTCGCGACCAATGACAGCAGTGCCACACTTCCAGCGACCGGTACCCGTACCCCATGGGCATATGCCAGGAATGGCGGCACATTTCCAACAATCTTTTGCGCCCTCGCACGCGGGTGCGCCACGCTTTCAACATCCGGTCATCATGTCACATGAACTAGCGCCGAATATTATGAGAGCGATGCCACATGTCCAAGGTGGAAGGGTATTGCCGGGGACGGGCTTGCAGCCTTCCTTCTTGAAGGCACCATATAGCTCCAGATTTGGTGTCGCGATGCCTCATGCGGAACGAAGCGTTGGATTTATGCATCCACTTTTGCGGACGCCCTTTGCTCATGAGCCTTTCAGAACTGCAGCTGGGGCTATAGCCGGTGGTGCTTTGGTTCATCAATTTATGCATCAACCTCATGAACAGGTATCGATTGCCCCGCGAACAGAAGGAATAGGCCACTATAGATCGATTGTCCCCGGTGCTCCGATCGGTGCAAGACCAAGAGAAATAGGGCCAATGTTGGAGCGTTTCAATCCTCCGGTAGCGCGTCAAATGGGGCCGCGGCTAGCTTGGGGACCAGGCGTAATGAATGTTCCGCGAGCAGGCAATGCGCACATGGGCATACCGGGACCGATAGATCCGGGCGGTTACATTAGAGGTACGGAGCGTTCCCTACCATATTTGACACCAAGATTCGCCATACAACAGTTTGCAGCTTTCAACCCAAACTTTGCTCAGACTGCCATGTTCAACAACCAAAACATGGTAGCAAATCGTGGATTATGGCCTTGGCGGTTGCCACCATATGCCCCTGGTTGGTTCAATCGTTGGCAAAGCAACTGGAGATGGCCTCAGAACAATTGGTGGGGCTGGCAACAGCCTGGATACGAAGACTGGTTGCAACCAGCAGGTTATAACAATAACAACTGGTGGAATGGCTACGGCTATTACAACGGCGGCGGTAGCGGAGCTCTCTGGGGATTCCTTGCCAGTTTGATGCCGTGGGGAATAAATTCTGATCTGGGTTGGATCCCAGACATGAACTATTACAATGGCTACAATTGGGATGGTGACAACTACCCGGGTAATTATTTTGCCACCACGGGATACATTCCTACGCAGTATGTCTTTGATGACGCCACCGGCCAATTTTGGGACGTTGGACAGGGCTTCGTTGACTATCTACCAGCCAATTACGATGCACCGATTACAGTGGCAGTAGATGAAAGCGTACCCGATTATGATGAAGATGGAAGGATCATCGGTTATCAGGTTCGTCCTTTCTATTACAACGCTTTCTGGGACCAAAATAGTCAGGCTTACGGATATTATGACTATCGCCAGCAATTCCACTGGCTGACATTCCCATGGCTAAATAGCTGGGCCGCCAGTTAAGGCGAAACGGCTTACCTTGGGAGATCCGCTAATCGGCGCTGCTCAAGCTCTTGGCCTTGGCCTGCATAGGCTTCTCGTAATCTGGCCTGCGCTCGATTTCAGCATCTCCGATGATGCTCTCTGCTCTTGCTTTTAGCTGCTCTCCCTCTGGTTTTCGACCGAGGTAATAGAGGGTGTAAGCATATTTGCGCAGATAAGGAGCGAGGTCGGCCGATAACGGGCCGGAATTTTGTTCGGCCAACTCCAGAGCCTGTTGGAGTACCGGCGCAGCGGCCGCGAAGTTCCTTTGATCATCATAGAGGCAGCCAAGTGCCAGCAGAAAGCGTGCTCTGGTGCCTGCTGCAGTCGCATCCGACGGTATGATTTTCAAAGCGCGATGATAGACTTCTTCGGCTGCTTGATATTTCCCCTCTTTGAGAAGGCACCTGGCCAGCTTGTCCATGCGCCGGTAGCTTGCCGGATCACCGGTCGATAAAATCTTTTCGGTTAATCCTAAAGCATCCTGAAAATAGGACTCAGCATCATGCATTTCATTTTTCGATTGGCAAATTTCGGCGAGACTGTCATAGCTATTGGCCAGTGAAAGATGTTGTTTACCAAGAATTGTCGCCTTCAAATCCAGAGCTGCTTTGAACAGTCTATCGGCCATATCGTAGTTACCCCTGAGCCGATAAATATTGCCCAGGTCGTCACATGTAACAGACCATTCAAGGAGCGGGTCGATCATAATTGGAGTGGCCTGGCCCGCCCAGCCCTGTAGGGGCTCGCCCTTTTTCATTGTCAATTTAGGAGAGGATTGCTCGAGTGGCTCCCTCAGTTTGCCCTCAACGAAAGCAAGCACATCTTCCGTAAGCGGATCAGCCTTGCTCACCGTGCCGTACAGCAAATAGAACTTAACGAGCGAACCCATGGCAGGAATGATGAGACCGTTGCCACGACCCATGGCTCTTTCCCGGACACACAGCTCCTCTTCCAGAAGCGGTTCGGCCTCGCTAAAGCGTCCGCGGATGGTATAAAGCCGGCCCAGTGTACCCAGGCTTTTGGCCAGGCGCACGTCGTTCTCTCCGAACGCGCCGGCCTGGATGACGGCCTGTTTGAGCATTGGCTCAGCTTTCCAGTATTCATTCGAATCTAGAGCAGTGGTACCGTCTCTTTGGAGTTGCTCCCAGTGCTTTGCAGGGTCGCCTGTGGCTGGGACCGAAGCAAAAACAGCGCAACACGAAGATGCGGTAGCGAGTAGTAGCACCAGCAGGCGCGGCTTTCTCCAGAAAGATTTGACTGCAACATGGCGTCCCTGAGGCATATTTGACCTGCGCTTCCTAGTAAGACCCCCACAACAATTCTAACGGATGGATTAGCGAGGTTGTCAATCCACGCCATCAACATAAGTTTGAGATTCGCACTGAGAGGATCGACTGGGCTTGCTCAGAAATTAGGAGTCACTTGCTGAACTTGCCTTCGATTTCCGATATTCGTTTGTCATCGACGCTTTCTTCGTAGACACAGTCAATCTTATTATCTTTGTGAGAATAGAGTTTCAAGTTGCGAAAGAAAGCGATCCCGCCCTGTTCGTAGAGTAATAAACCGTATTTATCCGAAATAGCCGCTGCGATCACTCGGGAATGTGGCTCGGGACCAGTACACCCGGCAGAGAATGGTCCGTCCACGTCGGACATGTTCTCCACGCCCATGCCGCGGTACCAGACTTTCGGTAAATCGGATTTGCTCTTTACCTGCTTCAACTGTCCAGAATTAATCACTGCGTCGGCCTGTTTCTTAGTCAGCTCCATCTCGCTTGCCCTTCCTTCTAGGACGGTTATGTTCAAAAGCAGTACCACCAAAAGGCCAAGACCCAAGGCTACCCGATGTGTAAATCGCATAGATTGTTCTCCGAGAAACGCAAGTCGAATAATACTCGATTTGCCTGGCGGCTTCCTAGACCAGGATTTGCGATTGTCTGTTCGTATTCGTAATATTATGTGAGTATTCGTCAGGCGAGGTAGGTAGGAAATGGTCGTCGATGTAAAGGGATGCATTGCTGTAGCGCTGGCGTTGTCCATAGGATTGGCCGGCACTTTCGTTTGTGCGTCGGAATACAGGGCCAGCGATGTTCAGAAAGCGGTGAAAGATCTGAGCAGCCGCGACGAGGAGATCAGGCACTCGGCCGCGTACCATCTCAGTGAAATGGGTCCGGAGGCGAAGGACGCAGTTCCACAATTAATTGAAGTATTGCAGTCCGACCCGGTCATCAGCATTCGCGCTGAAGCAGCTTCGGCGCTGGGCAAAATTGGCGCTCCGGCAAGCGCTGCAATTCCTGGCCTCATTTCTTTTCTGAAATCCAAGGAAGGCAAGTACGAACGTACTTACGCTGCTAGCGCCCTTGGTGGCATCGGCAAGCAACCGGAGCTGGCGGTTCCAGCCCTCATTGACGCATTGCAGCATGATGAGGAACCTGTCGTGAAGCGTCTTGCGGCAATGGCGCTAGGAAGCTTTGGTGCTGATGCCCGACCGGCAATTCCAGCTCTGATCGAAGCGCTCAATGAGGGGAACAAAGATCTAAGAGAAGCGGCTGCATACGGACTGAGAAAGATTCCAGCAGGAGCAAGTGATGTTCCTGCCCTGACAAAGCTGTTGGATGATGACATTGATATCGCACGAGAAGCAGCGGCCCGGTCGATTGCCGGAGCCGGCTCGGAGGCTGTCGGTGCTGTGCCGAAACTGGTTGCCCTTCTAGAAGACAAGAACGCATCCGTGCGGGAAGCGGCGGCAGGAGCACTGGGAGCCATCGGCCCGGATGCTAAGGAAGCAGTGCCGGCTTTGAAAAAGGCTCTCACCGACGCGGAAGTGCACGATGAAGCTGCTGATGCGTTAGAACAAATCAAGAAGAGGCGGCATTAGTGCTTGCCTACATAAGGTAGCCTTCTGTAGCCTGCAAAGGTTCAGGTAGTTCAGATTCACCAAGTAGCTCGCGTAAGTCGATTTCTATATTGCGGGAAATCGCTGCCATGGGTACGTCATTCAAACTATTTTCGAAGGGATTTTCGCTCGTGTCACCGACTTTCTCCATGGTGTCAAAGATCCAGGAGATCAAAATCGAAAATGGGATGGTGAGCCAGGTGGCGCTTTCACTAAGTTTGGCAAACTCGCCGATCAGACCAAATGGCAAAAGGACTATGAACAAGCTTACAAACACCTCGCTAAAATAGGCATACTGCCGCGGAAAAGGGAATGACTTGATTCTTTCGGCCTTTCCCTGCTGGGCGTACAAATCATTGCACAGCCGCATTAAATCAGAATGCTCATAGGCATCTATCAGGTTAGCCTCCTTGAGAGCTGTAAGCGTGCACATTTGCTGATAAATCATTTCCTTTGGAATGTTTTTTTTGCTCAGCAATGAAGTCGCTTCTTCTGAAGGACAGAGCCTGCGCAATTGATTTTCTGCTTCTTCCTCAAACGGCTTGGTGGAAAAACACTCTGTGGAAATTTTGGTGTATATGTGTGTATCGTCCCAGACGCTGCGCTTGCGTAACTGCAAAAGAAGAAGATGGACGTAAGCAATTTGACGGTATATGAAAGTTTTTGTTTTTTCCCTTGTATCTTCGTTTCTTCTTTCCTGGACAATCGCCAGCAAATATGAAGATGCTGCTCGACTGATATTTACGATTTCTCCCCAGATTTTGCGGGCCTCCCAGAGGCGATCATAGGCGGAATTATTCTTGAAGCCGACATAGAAGGCGACGGCCGTACCAATAGTGGCAATCGGCAGAAACGGAATGGCTAAAAATCGAAACTCAAGGAAATGAAATAGGCCGTAGACTACAGAGCTAAGCACCCCACTAAACAAAACCGTTCGCCAGGAAAAATACCAAATGACCGATGGATCTAGGAGTCTCTTAACGTAGATGGCAGTGCCCCTCCCTGATAAGGTGTGAATCTGGTTGTCAGGAATAGCTGTCAGCAGATCTTATACTAGAATGTACCGGCTAACATTCATGGTGGCAATATGTCCCTTGCATGATTTATCAAGGCTTAAGCCACGGCCAATCGTAGCGATCTCGGATACTCAGTATTCCTAACTCGAAGCTAATTTGCCATGAATTTCACAAAAGTTGTTGGATGGTCTTTGCTTTCGATTACTGTTGTCGCTTTGGCCGGCATGCTGGCTGCCTTTTCTCCAGCATTCGCCTCCCCCGCCAAGTTGAAAGTCGGATTTCTCTACGACAGCTCTATGAGCGATGCCGGCTGGACGACCGCACATAATCTAGGACGGCAGTACATGGAATCGAAAGTGCCGGGCGTCGAGACGATTGTGGCCGAAAATATTCCCGAGACTTCCGAAGCTCAGCGAGTGCTCGAGAAAATGGTGGCACAAGGCTGTAAGTTGATTTTCACAACTTCTTACGGATTTTTAGAACCAGCTCTCAAAGTGGCTGAAAGGCACCCGGATGTGACCATTATGCAAGTCAATCGAGTGCAGACCGCAAAAAATGTGGGGACATATTTTTGTTACCTCTACGAGCCTATGTATATCGCTGGCACGATAGCAGGCAAAATGACCAAGTCAAACAAGCTAGGTCTGATTGGCGGTCATCCGACTCCTGTGGTGATGCAGCTCACCAATGCTTTTGCGCTCGGGGCACGTTCCGTCAATCCAAAAGCCACTCTTAAAGTTGTCTGGATCAACAGTTGGTCCGATCCTCCTCTGGAAGCGGAGTCCATCAAAGGACTCCACGAGGCGGGAGTGGACGTGATTACCCAGGCAATGGACAGCAACGTTACCACGGCTCGGACAGCCGAAAGCCTGGGGATGTACACAGTTGGGAACTATGTGGATTCGCATGAGCTGGCGCCGCATGGCTGGCTGACCGGTGGCTGCTTGAACTGGGGACCGCTCTATGAGAACGTTGTCAAATCCGTCATAGATCATTCCTGGAAGTCGAGCGTTGTCGTAACGAGCATGAAGGATGGTGCTATCAAACTATCATCTATGGGAAGTGCGGTCCCACTTGTACTACGCAAACAAGCGCTCGATCTTGAAAAGGCGATTAAAGACGGCCGCGTAGTTGTATTTGCAGGTCCGGTAAAAGATCGCGACGGCAAGGTGCGATTGCCTGCAGGGCAGAAGCCAGATGCTAAATGGTTAGGCTCGATGGACTTCTTCGTAGATGGAGTTGACGGCAGCTTACCGAAGAAATGAGGGCGTACAGCCTCCGCAACAGGGAACCAACCCTGATTATGATCGTCGCTTATGCTTGATTGAGTCGGCGCAATGAGTTTGAAAGAAAGCGATTTGACCCGATGGGCGAGGGGCGGAGGTCGTTGTGGACATCAAAACACTGCTTTTGCAATTTGCCTTTTTGTATGCACCGTTTGTCCGCCCTCCTATGGAACAGATTGGTCCGAATCTTTATCGTGGACCGGATCCGAGCGCTCGTGAAATCCGAGCGCTTCACGACAAAGGATTTAAAACGATTATTTCTATCCGCACCAATTCAGAAGAAAAAAAGCGCAAGTTATGTGAAAGACTTGGTATGCGCTGGGTGAATATCCCGACGGGCGTTTTTCTCGTGCCGACTGATGATCAGTTCGACCAATTTCGGGCAATTATAAACCAGCCTGAGAATCTGCCATGCCTTGTTTCATGCGAGCTAGGAATGGATCGAGCAGGCGTCTACATTGCCGCGCATCGAGTGGCTGATGAGAATTGGTCCGAAAAACAAATGCGCGAAGAATTTTGTACGCACCATCAAAAGCGCTGGTGGCCTGTCTTCCGCAAATATCAGCGACATGTGATTAGCTATGCCGAGAGAAGGCAAGGACAGAGTCGTGCGTCAGAGGCTAGTATGAGCGATCAGTATCAAGCCATGCCGCGTTAAGTTATTGTTGTCTTATACCCGTACAAATGTGTGTCCGTCCAGAGTTTGCCTAGCTATCATAGGATTGCGCATCGTTCTTAAAAGGGAGGTTGGCCATGAAAAGTCTCAAATCCCCGGTTTTCTTGCTAACGCTGCTGGCATGTGTGAGTACCCCCTCCTTTGCCAAGAATGTCGCCGAAATTCAAGCTCAAGCGACCAGGGAAGCAGCAAAGGCTCAAATGAAGCAAAGTGAGGTTGCAGCAAAAGAAGCGGAAAAGGCAACGCTCGAAAGAGCAGAAGCAATGAAGCAATACAACAAGGCCGCGGAAAAGGCAGCACTAGAAAGGGCAGAACAAGCGAAGCAATACAACAAGGCCGCGGAAAAGGCAG
>PSRH01000013.1 GCA_003175915.1 Candidatus Melainabacteria bacterium
CCCTTGCCATTCGCCAACTTCAAAGATTCTTGAATCAACGACTCAGCGCGATCGTACTTATTTAGCTTGAAGTAGGCGTTGGCTAGTTGATAATCAAGTGCCGCCAGTTCATCACCCTTAGCGCTAACCTTTACCTTCTCGCGCAACGCCAAGGCTCTCTCGGCGTAGCGTTCAACTGCCGCATAATTGTTCCGCGCGTAGTTGATCTTAGTTAATGCGGCAAGAACGTGCCAAGCGTCTGGATAATTTCCGCCCATTCGTTCAAGTATGCTCAATTCCCTTTCGTAATGAATTTCCGCTTTCTTCAGTTGACCAAAGACCATATAGAGATCCGCCAGAGCCCGAAGCGATTGAGAAAGTCTTGGATCATCCTCCCCAAATTTCTCAGCTACGGCTAGAGCTTTTGAAAACCATAGCTCAGCTTCATCACGTTTTCCGGCACGTTCGAATCTCTGTCCTATCATGGAGTACTTTTGCCAGGTTTGGGCTTGATTGCTGGCAAGCAACGGTCGTTGTTCAAGAAAAAGAAGAAGGATGGCCGGCAGGGCTTGGTAGAACTTCTTTCGGAAGCACCTCAAATGCTCTTGCCTCATGGGGTTTTGCCCCTCAATTAAGAAGAATCCCGGCAACAACAATATTCTAGCAATCAGAGGCGAAAGCTATTCGATTGTCATGCCAAGTTTCGCTCAAGACCCAGCTACTTCACTAGGATTCCAACCTGTAACCGACACCATGTACAGTCTTGATCAAAGAAGGCTCACCATCAATTTGCAGCTTTTGACGAAGTCTCCTGATACAAGTGTATATTGCATCCAATGAGACATCAGCATCCGTTTCCCATACTCGCTGCAAGAGTGCCTCCGTACTAAATATTTGATTAGGGTGGCGGGCAAAAAACTCAAGCAAGGCAAACTCCATTGGTTGCAGAGCAATGTTTTCGCCATTCTTAGTCACACGATGGTTATTCGGATCAATTATATATTTGCCAAGTTGCATAACATTGCCCAGGTAGCCAGTTGGCCTTCGTAATAGGGCGCGCACTCGAGCAAGAAGTTCTTGCGGGTGAAACGGTTTCGTCAAATAGTCGTCAGCGCCTGCGTCGAGCCCATCGGCTCGCTCTCCTATGGCATCCTTGGCAGTCAGGATCAATATAGGAGTGGTGCCTCCTGAGGTGCGGAATTGCCTACAAAGCTCTATCCCGTGCAAACCCGGCAGGAGCAAATCCAAAATAATCAGGTCGTACTCAAAAGCCTTTAAGCTCTCGAGAGCTTCTGCACCATTGTGGATTACTTCCGACATATGGTGCTCGAGCTTCAGCCACTCTTCGATCGTGTCGCAGAGTGCCTCATCGTCTTCGACAATTAGTACTTTCGCCATTTGCAAAAAGAGTAAAGGAAGATAGCGCTACTATTTTTTCACAAGCATCGGCTTCTATCACTGCCAGAAGTATATTAAGCAATGTTAATGATTGCCCGTGGCTTAGTAGGGCGGCTCTACAGCCATTTTCGCTCCTCCCTTTCGGGTTGATTTCAGCAGTTTCGCTTGCCGGGCAATTTCATCAGCCTCAGCGCTTCTGTTTGTCGAACGTAGCAAGACTTCAAATGCGCTATAACTCGACAAATACACGTTAGGATCAAGGTTGGATTGGGAAAAGCCCTTGATTGCCAACTTATAGAGCGGTTCTGCCGCAGCGTAATTCTTTCGAGCGCAATACATGTTAGCCAATTGCATCGCTATTCTCGCCGCTGCCGGGCTGTTGGCAAGGTCCGGAACTTCTTTTTCATATATTGCTAAGGCGCGCTGATATAAAGGAAACGCCTGATCAAACTTGCCTTGGTTGTAATAGAGTTGGCCGAGCACGCTGGCAGTGCGTCCTGTGAAGTATGATTGCGCTCCAGCGCATTTTTCATCAATGGCGAGAGCACGCCGGATCAACGGTTCAGCAGAGGCCAGGTCCTTCTGGATCATACAAATGTTACCCAGCTGACAGAGACAGCTGGCTACACCAACTGATTGCTGCCCGCTCGACTTTTCATACCCCGTCATAGCCTCCTTGTAGTACCTTGCCGCTGCCGAATAGTTTTTTTGATTGAAAAGACTGTCCGCCAATCTGAACAAGGTAATAGCCCGATTCAATTCACCCAGGGCAGCTTCTCCCTTTGCCGATAGTGCTTGCTCGAAGATCGGTTTGGCTTTGTCATATTCGCCTATGTTTTGAAGCTGAGCGCCCACGGTCAACAATATTGCCGGCCTGCCCTGACGCTGGCAATTCTTGGCCAGAGCCAAAAGACGATTAACGGTCTGCTCCGCCTCGGCCTTCTTGCCACAGGCCTTCTGAGTTTTTGCCAGCCTGGCCAGAGCAATCAGGGCGTCGCGGTCGCATTTGCCGCCCGCCCTTTCGGCAAGGACAACCGCCCGTTTATATAGCCGCTGCGCCTGTTCATAATCTCCCGTGTTTCTGTAGTTATCTGCTGCCTCGATCACCTCATTGGGTAACTCTGGCATATTGGGCGTGCGGATCCGCCTGAGGGCTAATCCTCTTTCATACCAGGCCTTTGCTTCTTGATACTTCCCCTGAAGCCCTAGGTCGCGAGCCAATTCCCAGACGATGATCAGTTCCTGACCATCACCACTCGTGTTGGTCTTTTCTTTATGAGCAAGGGCATCTCGAAGATACTGTTCCGCCTCAGAGTAATTGCCGCTCTCCTTGCAAATTTGTCCCAATTGACCCAGGTCATAGGCAATGTCGGGATACTTCTCTCCCAATCCCTTGAGAATCTTAAGTTCACGCCGGTAAAGGCTTTCTGCCCGAGCCAATTTCTTCCGGACAAAACACACATCGGCCAGCTCACGCAACGTGGCAGTCAGTCTCGGGTCTTGTTCGCCAAATGATTCGGCTTTCTCAAGGGCAGCCTCAAGCAGCTTATCTGCCTCCTCCAGGCGATAGTCCTTCTTGGCCTCACTGCCTCTGGACATCAAGTCCTCCCAGGAGGGAGCCGCAGCCGAGCCGGGCAGCCGGGCGACTAATGAACAGAAAAGCACAAGCCACAGAGCTTTTTGCTGCCCTTTCATTGTTGGTGGACGGACTCTCGGCATGACGCTGCTTTAATATCTTGACTATTTGCGCAAAGTGTCCCTGACCAGAAATTCACTCTTTACGGTGCTTTAGAACACCTGGAGTGCAGGTATATATTCAATCATAGGCCCCTTTTTCCTTTGCCTGAATTTAGCCAGGTAGTGGTCAGCCCGAATCCCTATTCTTGATCATGGTACTAAAACGCCAATGAAGGGCATGAAATTCCAATTTCAAAACGCGACGCTTGTCCGCAACGGGCTTTTGATTGTTTCCGTGCCGCTATTTTTCGCTGTCGTTTTCGTCGTCATTCTTTCCTTCCTGCTCCACGAATCTGAACAAGAAACGGACCGGGAAATTCATATGCAGAAGGTGATGGCTTCCAAAAACGGGCTGCTTGCCTGCTTCCTTGATTCCGTCCTGGAAGTGTCCAGTTGGTCCATGTACAAGCACCAGGACACGCTCAGTCGCTACTTCGAGTCTCGCAAGAAACTCGATCAAGCCTTCAAGAGCACCAGGGAACTCGTCGCCAACGATCCTAAGCAAGAGCAGACGCTTGAGCGCATGGAACTTATCCAAAAGCGCTTGTTCAGTCTAATCGATAGCATTCGTACCTCAGCAAGAGAAGATGGTGATTTCGGACTTGTCCACATTGCCGGCTTGAGAACACAGCTCGAGAGTCTCTTAGCGGCCTACAAGAGCGAAGCAGCAGGATTACTGGAAATGGAGGTGAATCGACCGGTTGCGCCCTGGCGACTGTGGATAAAACGGTTCCTCATTTTGGGTGGTATCATCAATTTTCTCCTCACCCTTTCTCTTGCCTGGTTCTTCACGAAAACAATCTCGCGGCGCCTCCTGCTGATGAGAGATAACATGGCCCGTCTTGCCAGTGAGATGCCCCTCAACCCGGTTTCGCGTGGAAACGATGAAATCGCCACGCTCGATCTTTGGTTCCACCAGATGGCTCAGGATCTGGAAGCGGCAAAGAAGACGGAGAAGCAAATCCTTGCCAATATGCCTGTTGGCCTGGCGATTGCCAATGAGCGGGGCCTGATCGAATTGACCAATTCAACCACTGAGGAGATGTTTGTTGTTCAACCAGGAGCTCTAATCGGAGAACCCCTCGCCACCCTATTTGCCGATCGAAATACAGATGAGAGAAGGAGCTTTCTCAAATCGCTTTCCGAAAAGGCGGTCGGCCGCTCTCTTGAAATGTTCGCGAAGCGATCCAGCGGCGAGAAATTTCCGGTAGAGGTTTCAATCACCGAACTCAATATGCAAGAAGGAAGACGCTGGCTAGCGACGATGGTGGATGTTACTCAGAGACACGAAATCGAGCGAATAAAGCGAGAGTTTGTCGCTATGGTCAGTCATGATCTTCGTACGCCACTGACCTCGTTGCAGAGTACTCTGGCCTTGATTGCCACCGGTGCGCTGGGACAATTGTCAGACCGCGGGCAGCGCATGGCCAAGCGAGCGGAAGGAGAATCAGTACGTCTGATCAATTTGATTGGCGATTTATTGTTTATCGAAAAAATGGAATCTGGCAAGTTCGATATCCGCCTGGAAGACGTGGAACTCTCCGATGTTTTGCTGCAGTCCGTCGAAGCAGTGCAGAAAGCCGCTCAGGCACAGGGAGTCGTGATCGAGACACCGGCCACGGATGTTCACCTTTCCGCCGATCCCGATCGTCTCGTGCAAGTTCTGGTGAATTTGCTTTCCAACGCCATCAAGTTTTCGCCTGAAAAAAGCGTGGTGACGATTTCAGTTAAGGAGTCCGATGACTGGCTTGAGTTACGGGTTGTTGATCACGGTCGCGGCATACCACCGGAATATCGAGACATCATCTTCGAGAGATTCGCTCAGGTGGAAGCGAACGATTCCCGGGAGAAAGGCGGAACGGGATTGGGCCTGCCAATCTGCAAATTGATCGTCGAGGGTCATCGAGGACGCATAGGTGTCGAGAGCACCAATGGACACGGCAGTACATTCTGGTTCCGCATACCAAAGACAGCAACATCTCCTGCTTGCGTTTGATTTACCCCTCAAGCAGCCTACTTGCTTTCATAAATATAGCCTTAACAAGACTGCCCTTGGTCAACTTTTGGTCAGAAACGATTGCTTGAATTCTTGAAAATTTAGTAGCTCGGGGTCCGCAGAAAATCTGTGGATGGAGTTTCTATTGTGTGTGATACTGTAAGCAGTATCACTATTTTGGCTTGATATACTCTTCAACCGCGCTACCAGAGCCATTTTTGTGAGATATATCGTGACTAGCTTTGGCAGGCATGCAAATGCAATTTAATTGATTGTTTCTCGGCCGCGAGCCCGGACAGTGTCTTGCCCATATACGGGAAGTCGAGGAACTCTCTTGAGAACGTCGTCCCTCTTGTTGTAAGATTTCCCTACGAGTCAATTCCTTTCACTTCTTCGGACGCCGAGACACTAACCCCAAGCTATTCAGCCTCTTAATCGCTTCGAGCACTCTTGTCTAAGAGTTGTAGCTTCGCTGCCTTGTTTCAACTTTCATGAAAGGAGAGTTCCAGAGAAATGGAAAGAGCTTTTGGAGCAGGCAATTGAAGGAGTGACGGATTTCTCAGGCATGGATGTCACGGACGAAGTCAAATCAATCTAGCGCCAAGATCAAATGAGGATGACTGGTATCCTCGCTTGTCTCGGGCCAACCAAAGAAACCAGGAACACCATCTACCGAGTGCGTACCTTCCAAATTCCAATGCGCGCGCATTGGGCACCGGAGGTTAGTGTTCCTCGCTTTACGCTTGGAGGTCGCACATGGATTCTTTCGTAGTGTTCAAGCGTCTGAAGACGGCGGCGAATCAGCTCGATCTATCCTGCTTAAATGTGAAGGATGACGAGCTGGTGCATCTCGCCCTTATAGAGGTGGAGCACATTTCCTTCGCCGGAAATCCACACCTCACTATCGAGGGCTTGAAGAAGCTGGCTCCGAAGGGCGATAAGTATCGATTTATCGATTTCATGCATTCCGGGATCAAGATCGACGACGCGGGGCTGTTGACGATCACCGAGCTGTTTCCCAATGTGACCACCCTCTGGTTGGGTGGTGCGGGCTTCGAGGTCACTCCTGAGGGACTCAAAGCTCTGGCCCGGTGCGCCCATCTACAGGATATCGCCATCGCCGACCCAGTGCTACTTGCCGCAGTGAAGAAACTATTTCGGCAACTGAAGGTTAGCCCCTAGCACCCATCTCCAAGAGCCCAACCGAGGGAAGTAGGAATCGAATTCTTACTTCCCTCGGTTGTTTTATATAAGCGACCGGATCTGTCCGTTCCTTCCTAAGAAGCCAAAAACGCCGGCATTCTCGGTGACTTTGCACTTTTTGCACTTTTTGTACTTTTTGTCCTTTTTTCAGCAGTACGCATTACTGTTTACTACCGGGGTGTCCGCCTGGTTTTGAAGCATGCACCTCGTTCAGAAGGGTGTCAGCTTCTCTATTTCGCTTCGTTGCCCTCAAAAGACCGATATAGCATCCAATACCATTGACGTACTGTTCGTGATACTTTGGCACGTCCTTAATCAAAGCCAGGCTGCACTTGTAGTTTGCTTCGGCCAATGAAAGTTTGTGCTGGCGAGCATACAGATTTGCCAGGCTAAGTAGACAACTTGATTGTTCACTCTCATTGCGCGAAGGCAGTTCCTGCCAGATTGCTTGTGCTTGTTCGTAGAGATCTTCGGCTTCCTGATCGCTGCCGAGATTGGCTTTGGTATCAGCTAAGCGACTGAGAATGATTGCTGTTGTTTGATCTCGCGGTGAGGATGAAGCCAACTTCACAGCAAGGGCCCTTTTGTAGAGAGGCTGTGCAACGCTTGCTTTCCCGTTGGCTAGGTAGAAATTGCCTAGTCGGAGAATCGGATACAACAGCCGTGAATCACCAGGTCGGCCCAGTTTTTCCTGATATGCGAGTGCTCTCTTATATACCGCCTCGGCTTCCTTGGGTTTTTTTAGGTGACAGTATGCATCGCCCAATGATCCTAGAATCTGTACGGTCTCAGCGTCCTTTTGACTTTTCTTCTCTTTTAGAGCAGCTGCCGTTTCATAAAGTGATTGCGCCTCCCTGAACTTCCCCTGAGCGGAGTAAATATCGGCGAGTAAACAAGAAATTCGAATGACTGCATCAGCATTGTGCGGCTCGTATCGTTTGAAGCTCGCCAGCGCTCTGTTGTAGCATGCTTTCGCTTCTTCAGCCTTGCTAAGCCGACAACAAACATTTCCCAAGTCCACAAAATGGGCCGCCAGTTGAATTGGACTGTAGCCCTTACATCTCTCGGCAATCCACACTACCTTTCTGGCAATCGGCTCTGCACTCTCAAATTTTCCTTCGTCGCAATAGGTGTATTCAAGCCGGATCAGGTAGCCAATTAATTCGGGGCTATTACGGTGCTTCGACTCGACAACAGACACCGCCTTGCTTTGATAAATATCTGCTTGCTCTAGCTTCCCCTGGCCTTTGAAACAACCAGAGATTTCGTCGTACAGCTTGGTCAAATCCGGTCCAACCGCTCCTCCCTCAAGTCTCAGTTTCAGGGCCTCCAGTAGAAATGGTTCTCCTTCAGCAAATTTGCGTTGCAGATCGCAATTATGACCAATACCCCAGACCAATTCACAAGTTGTGTCTTTCTTGTTTACTTCGTTGAGATTCAGATTGATTGCTAGCCCTCGTCTAAAATATTTCTCTGCCTGTGCGTATTGCCCGCGCTCCTGTGAAATCCTCCCCAAAGCCATAAGAATGAAAAGCGTATCTTTGTAGCTTTGACCGAGTGGTTCGACAATTTCCAACTCCCTCAGGTAGAGCGACTCCGCCTTGTCTAATCGTTTCATCCTTTCATAGAGGTTGGCCAAATTGTGCAACGACTCGGTAAGCCTTGGATCGCCTGTGTCAAATTTCTCCGCTTGATTCAGCGCTGCCACTAGTTTCTTCTCCGCTAATGGTAAATCGCCCAGGACCGCGGAATCGCAACCAGATTTAGTCAGCTCTTGCCAGGAGGCCGTCCCGGCAAGCGCCAATAGATTTAAGGTAGAGAGCAAGATAAGACTGAATAGCCCCTGCCGGTTTAATCTAATAAAAGCCGCTTTCGTCATAGCCAAGTTTTAGACAGATACTATCCCTAAACTTCACATTGTAAACCCGGACACAAATGGAGAGTTTACCAATATGGCAGTTAATGCTTGGGCGGTTCGTCGGGTCTCTATTGTTGCCAATCCCCGCACTTTTGGCATGCCCCGCTATGAGGAAAAGTATAAGGAATTAAGCCGACTTCAAAAATGTCCCATCCTCAGAACTGCTTCAACCAAAAGTCTTTCGAATGGTAACCTCCTTGATTCTTTTATCAAAGCGCTGAAGTCCCTGGTCAAGCTTCATTGACCTTGTATTTCTGCAAAGAGCTGTTCTAGTTTCTTTCAATTGTGATCCACTGGTTGCATACCGGATTGCCGCCTCCTGGTTTTTGGTAATAGAGCATTAGCGAATCGGGTGCTCCGTCAGCGTCCATTAGGCAGGCTGCGCCTGATTTAAGAATGAACTCCGCTCCTTTGGCGAGTAAAAGTCCGTTGATATCTTCTATCAATTCATCTACTTCATCCAAGCCGCCGTATTTGAATGCATAATTGAAGACCTTCGAGATTTTCCCATTTTCGTCTGGATCCCAGTTAAACAGATTGCCTGAGGCTGTGTGCTTAGTAATTTCGTCAACCACGCAGGCAAGATGTTCCGCATGGTTCCCCTCGTCAGTAGCATCTTTTTTGTCGGGTGTCATAATAACATTCTCCTTTTCATTTCTCTGTTCACCGTCTTTATTTGATGATCGTGGCTGCCTACCTGGCCGCCTTAATGTCGCGGTCAAGTTGGACACCATGGCTGTGGTCTGATCGGTTGTGGACGATATGGTTGCGGGCGGTATGGCTGCGGACGATATGGCTGCTGGCGCTCGGGCCGCTGCGGCTGAATTCCTGGATTTACAACACCAATTCCGGTGTCGTTTGCGACGGCGAACCGTTGGTACTCGGGCGTCAGATTCAGCGGTCTCATGGCGGCCCAGCCACGGTTTCTGAAATCGTTCAGATCATCGATCACGCCAATAATTCTATCTGCTCGCCTGCCCCACTGGTTGTCGTCAATGACCACCCATTGTCTTCGTCCATTAATTTCCATGCTTTGCAGGTGGCGCGACATCCAGTGACCAGGCGCGTGCCGCAACACTGCACCATGATCCAGAAGGGCTGCCGCTTCACTTCGATGGCCAGACCGGAGTGTGCCGCGGTGCGAGGCAGTGGTTAATTCGCTCGGTCGCTCGCCGGTCATCATATACATGATTTGACTCATTTGTAAGTTGTTGCCGTAATCGATGTTACCGTGCGAGCGGCCGATGAGAGCGGGCATCGCGTAGTCGAATATGCGCCCGACAGGGCTGCGAGAGCCAGTATTGTTGGCATTACTCAACGTCCAGCTCGACTCTTGCATGTTGCCATTGAATGCAAGAAGGTTGCGCGAAAATTGGATTGTTCTTGGGGGCTGGCCGTACGGTGGCCTGTAGTCACCACGCAGGGAGACCTGCCGGAGGAAATCGGCCATTGCATCCGGACGATGAGCCATCATTAACGTCTGGCCTGCCTTCTCCCAGCAGGTGCTGTGTCCTTCTCGGTCCGTCGGGGTCGTCGGCCCTTGATTCATCAAGCATGGTTGAGCGGCATATAGCATGAAGTTCTCAGCCAAAAATCGCCGTGTGCTCTGATTGTAGAAGGTGTTTGATCCACCTTCAGAAACCATCGCTGCCAGATTGTCGTATGTTCTCATAACCAACTGGCGGTTGGTTTGTGCAACTTGATCGGACGGTCGCACGCCAGCGGCTCGCTGCATTTCAGACTGATGTCCCATTCTTTGCTCGAAGGCTTGCATCATAGCATTCATGCGAGCTAGACGCGGCTGATCTAGATGTGCCTCCCGCATCGCATCGAGCAAACGATCGTGTGCTTCTTGTACTGAGGTGGATGCCCTGCGGTCGCTTACGCGCGGAGGAAGAGCGCGATCATCGACTCGATGGGGGGTAGGGCGGTCGTGTCTTCGATTATGAGTGGTGCGGTCGGTTGTAACCGGGCTATTATCATCTCGCACACGTCGCTCCTGTCCGTCCCAGCCGAATGAGCGCCAGACATGGCTTCCCCGTGGCTGTCCGTGTCTGTCGTGGCGTGTATCGCGAATCTGATAGCTGCCATCACCAGCCATACGAGCGTCACCGGTAGCAGTATTAATAAACCTGCCGGCATGATTGAATACTAGCCAATCGTTAGAGTGCCCTGTTCGCCTGTAGGTTCTTGTTCCGCCAGCCCTACGATCGTTAATGACGATTCGATTGATATACTCTGTGTCGCCCTCGTAACCAATGCCGCGAATACCTCTGCCGTTAGCGAGCATCAGACTGGTGATCCGCCCTTCTTGATCGAATTCGTATCTTGCTCGCCCACGCCCCTGCAACAATTCAACGCCATTGCCTCGAACGATGTGCGTCACTCCGTCTAGAGTGTCATAACGTGTGTTTCCGTTCGCCTCAAGAACCATATTCCGGCGCGTCGGCTGACCTTGCGAAGTCCAGTCACCATTCTCCTGCCTTCTCCACACACAGGTTCTTCCATTGGCGCCGATTTCGGTGACTCTAGTCATTTCTCCGCCACTGTAGAAAGCCTCTACGCTGCTTCGATCGGCTCGTGTGATGCGACCGACATGATCACCATCGGCGAGCGCCACGCGGGCACCGGTAGCAGTCGTGCGTTCGTTGACGATCGTGCCGTCGGACTGTTCGGTGCGCCAACGGCGACTATCCCTTCCCAGTTGATAGGAGATATCACCGTTTCTTTCGTTGAATTCAATTCGTCCTGGGAAAGGAATGCGCATCCCGCCCGTTTCAAGCGTCCAGTGGTTGCCCTCTCTTGCGAATAGCCGCGTTTGTCCGGAGCGGGTGATTCTAATCGAGTTTACGTGTCCAGATGAATCGCGTCCGATTAGGGCCTCGCCATTTGAGTAGGGCACTCGCCTGATGTGACCTTCCTCATCTCTTTCGGGTCGACGTCCATCAGGTCCCGGGCGCAAAAAGGCGTCGGTGCGCAGTTGTCGCAGTCGGGAAACATCGGCCAGTCTTGTAAAAGCTAGACCGCCAAAAACATCTTCATAGAGACGCCGCTGCAGCGATGTAAATCCGCCTGTGCTTATATCCCCCCGTATAATTTCTTGGCTCATGCCACCCC
>PSRH01000158.1 GCA_003175915.1 Candidatus Melainabacteria bacterium
AAGCTATGTTCTCTTCAAGCCATTCGATAAAATAGAAGAGCCTGATTGTATCGAGAGGACTTAGTGACTACAAAGCAACTACTGGCACTTATTGCAATAACGAGCAACCTTGTTTGTTGCGGACAAAGAACTTCCTCTCTAAAACCTCCCGTGCCTCAACTACCGCTGACAAAGCCGTATGTTGCTGTTTACCGCGTTGTCGATCCAGCGGATCCGAACAAAGTTCATTACGACACATACACATCCGACGGAAATGGACATTTGCGTGTGGATCATGGTGACGACTATTTTCAAATATTCGACTGCAATGCGAAGCGATGTACCTTCGCGAAAAAGAGCAAACGTGTTTATTACTTTATTGATAAGACAGTAGATTCACTGAATTGTTTTGTCTTACCGGAAATTATCGATGAGGGTGGGCTACAAAACGAGGTACCCGATTTCGATCACGTCACGAATCCTCGTGCCTTGTCGCGAGTGCCGTCGACGGATATCAAACTAGGACTTGGATACAAGCAGCACAGTGAACCAAAAGATTTTCTCGGTTATGAGACAGTAGATTCGCACGTTTGTCATCACTACTTCAGTCAACCGAGCCTTCAACTGAAATCCGAAATGTTGTACTGCCCTGAACTCAACTGCTGCATAAAATATAGTGGAGCAGCGTTCGGCAAATCGCACATAACTACGCTGGACAAGTACAGCAATCAAATTGATCCGAACGTATTTGATATGAGCAATTTCCGCCAAGCACCAGCGTCCCAAGTTCAGCCGGATGATAAATCTCGTTAGCGGCTCATCAGAAAGTACCACCGGTAATGTTATGCCTAAAGATGTAGAACTAGCATTGCAAATCGGTGAAGAAGACTACCAATGCGAATTGACTATAGAAAAGGTTTTGCTTCTCGTGCAATCCAGCCTCGAACGGTACCCCAATGGGGTTTGGGGTCACATCTTTTATGGGGGTGTGAGAAGCACGGCACCAATCCTGAATTTTGCCTACATCAAAGAGTTAGGCTTGTTCATTTCAATCAACCGCGACCCGCATCAATTTCCCAGCGATACAATCTATGTCCTCGAGGCAAACGACGATTACGATACAACTCATACGATTTTGTGGAGTCAAGATCGAGTTATCATCCCTCGCGCGTTTTGTCTGCAGCCACAATCAGGTTTGACCATCATCAAACATTTTTGCAATACGGGCGATCGATCGGAAGATTCCAGATGGCGTGCCATCGGTCGTGATGTCGAGTGGGACATGTTTCGATCTGTCTAAGGCCACGAGTTCGGAGTGATTGATTCAATCGAAGGATTCAGGCAAGTACCAGATTCGAGGTCACGAAGTCACGAATTTGCGAACGCCAATTAAACGCGCCTCTTGGCAAACGAACCCTCCTAATTTTGTCTGTCTACCAGTAATACTCCTTTAGTTGAATTACTGCCGGACTGACAAAGGAGGGATGCGAGTTCACCCAGTTGATTGACAACCAGGCGATGAACAATTGTTTCCTGAAGACATTGTACTGGACGATTCAGCGATTGCCCTGTAGTACCTTTTACACCAATCTCTTGGAGGGTTAAGAGAATGCGCTTTAACATGAATATCGGCACGGTAGCAATAGCGTTGGCAGCTTTGATCGCCTGTCAGAACGTCAACCCGGCATATGCCGGTCACCATCCGCTGCCGCAGATTCTAGAAAATGTAAAGACTTTCGGCGCAATGGGCGACGGTGTCACTGATGATACTGCTGCCATGCAAAACGCTGCCAACAATGCCTTGCTCACCCACAGAGGTCTCCTTTTTCCACCGGGCACCTACCTTCATGCCGGCATCGTCAGTTTCAACGGCATCGCGGTTTCGGGGTCAGGTAATGCAAGCGTCCTGCTAGCTGCCGATCCAAATAATTCTGCTGTACTTCTAACCGGCTCAAATGCTTCGATTCAGAACATCGTTGTTTCGACAGCGGGACTTGGACCGGCGACGCCTGCACCTGCTACATCAACCCTCCTCGTTCAGAACGCCAATTCATTCACAGTAGCAAATGACACGATCGTGCAGGGGGTAGGCCGCATTGGGGTGGATGTCGTCAATAGTTCGGTTGGCCTGGTCAACGCATGCGTCTTTGACGGCAGCGGAAGCACTTCGGACATCGGAGTTGATGTTGGGCAAAGCCACAATGTGAGCGTCACCAACAACCTCTTTCAAAACGAGGGGACAGGAATTTTCGTTTCGCCGGTATCACCAACGTGCCAATCGATCGCTTTGCTCTCAAATACGATTGGCAACGTCACCTTTCCAACCTATGCTTTTGGCATCGACGCTGAAGGTACCTCCAGTCTCGACATAGCGCAAAATACAATACAAATGGTGAGTTCTTCGTTTGGAATTGCTATATGGGCGCACAACGATGATAGCTTCAACGTGTCGAACAACAACACATGGGGCGGTCAGGTGGGGGTTAGAGCCGAGGGCTCAGGCCCAAGTGGCAATTTGGTCACTCAGAACATACTCCATAATTGTGGAATGCAAGGGATAACAGCCCTGAATTTCTCGACAAGCGCAGTCCAAATAAACAGTAATGTATTTGGCGAGTGTGGATTGAACGACACTGGCACTTCGATCTTCAACGCAGTAATTCTTGTTGCGGGTGATGCCGCCAGCGGCGTTAACACGTTCGTCCAAAACAACTCATATCAAGGGCACCTCAACGGACTGGACGACTACATAACCTGCGAGTTCACCACCCCACACATACCACCAGGCAATGTATCGGGTAACACGACGACGCAAACACCTGGTCTACCCAATAACATTTAGGATAAGTCCATCGAAAATACCAACTGTACCAGGGACGCTTAGCCGTAACCTGGTCAGTGCGGCGTCACAATTCGCCATACGAAAGTGGTAGACAGCTCGCATTACCGCGGCCTGGCTGATGCCGGTGGTCATTGACTGGATTTGATTGCCGTTGGTAAGTGAATCAACTGCCGAAACGCTGGGGGCTACCAAGTAATGTCTTTGTTCTCATCCGTCGTTATTTCATTTATGTAGAACTGTGGCTGAATCACATAATTACCGCGAGTGTCTATATAGCCGCAAAAACCATTTTTATCCACTACGCAGGCGAGCCCTTCAGAAAATGAGCCGGCATAAGTAAAATGTGGTTCGATTTTGAACTTACCATCACGCCCTATAAAGCCCATACTTTCGCCCTGCGTTCCGACCGCGGCCATGCCCTCGGAAAATGGTCTTACCGTCTGGAATTTTGGTTGAATGACGACTTTTCCAGTTCTGTCCGCAAATCCCCACGTTGGTTTTTCATAGTAGTCATCAGTCTCTTTCTTTGCTACTGGCACGAGACCTTCATGAAGGTCTCCCCACACTGTCGTCTCTCTTCTCCATGGAAGGACGTACTTCTCAATACCACGCTTATCAATAAATGCGTGACGGGACACATTATCCACTAAAGATAGTCCTTCAGAAAATGCGCGTGCATCTCGATAACGCGGCGCAATTGTTACTTCACCCGCTCGGTTTATGAATCCCCATGGCCCACGCGGTTCAACGTCCTCTGGATTTCCGTACAAATTCGGGTTTTCGGTTGATTTGATACATAACGCGTAGCCTTCATGGAACGACGATTTCGGACGGGCCTTGGGACGAAGTACACAGTCTCCGTGTTTATTTATATAGAAGTAATCAGCTCTATGAGGAGCGTTGACTGGCCCAACCAAAGCTAGCCCCTCAGAAAAGCTCAGTGCATCACTATATATGAACGGAATGACAAGATTACTTTTGTGATCTATAAAGCCGAATTCGTAAGTATCAAATTTCTCGACCGCGGCCAAACCGTCAGAAAAGCGTTTTGCCTGATAGAATTGCGGCTTTACGACGAAGGTGCCGGTTTTGTCTATAAAGCCAAACCCATGTCCATTACTTACGCAGGCAAGCCCCTCATGAAACTGGCAGTCTAAGTCATTCGAATAATCGAAAGTAGGTTCGTTAGTAAACATTTGAACCGATAAGCAACCAGCCAACAACATAAGCGGTGCCAACAGGGTTAGAAGCTTTGGAGGGAACAATCGGAAGAAATCTCCGCTTTTTAGAGAGTCCAGGTCCGTTCTAAGCATCTGAATGCTAAGAAAGGCGATTGTAATTAGAAGTGGGAACAACAGGACAGTTACACGGTTAAAATTTAGAAGCCAATATAAAATCAATAGCCCTGGAAGAATGGGCTTTATGCCTTTCAATACAAAAGCGAGAAAAGCGAAACCTGTCGGTACCATCCAGAAGGCCTCGCATATATAAATTAGGATAGCGGGTTGCACAATCAGTGCGTACGGGCTGTCTGCTGCTGCCGGTCCCAGTTTATGAGCTACCCTCTCCAGAAAGAACAATAGAACGATGGTGACTAGGTAGCCGACTGAAATTACAAGGCTTCCCAATGCGTAAAGCTTGGCGAAGGCTAGGATAATTTTGTCCGAGATAATCTTCTTCATCTGAGTTCAGCTAGATGTCTAGGCGCCTTGAGCGAAAGTATAGACATTAAAATAAAAATTCTCGTAAAGGTGACGCCTGTTTTCTCCTCGCATGCAACCGATCTGTACTAGGGTAATCTCAGTATTGGATTTTTTAAGAGTGCCAACCAGTAAGCGATCTTCACGATTTCCTTACCAATTCGGGATATCATAGCCACACAGAGTTCTCAGCAGACCAGATGATCCATGTACGTATTTGACTTTATTCTAGGAGCCGTTTTCGACATTTTAAGCTGGCTGCTCCAACCTTCAGCGTGCCTCTTTGACCAATGGTGGTTTCGATTTTTCATCGGAATTGCCTTAGCCGCTGCCTTTATCTTCCTGATTTGTATGCTTCGCTTGGGCTAAGATTTTATAGTGGGCGGACTAACGACGTCGACAGAAGTGAAACCTTGAAGCATCCAAAGAAAGATATCTCTGTACAGCTTGTCTGCATTGTTTTGCTGATCTCGGTTATTGGCTTTCTCTTTCATCGATTTAACCCGAATATGGCTCTCAATGCCCCTGTAGCCGGACGTCCGACCTGCGCCGTGTGTCATTCGGATAAGTCTGTTGTTCCTATCTACCAAGTTAATGACGGTGGCTGCGGACTACTGATGGAACCCGATCTTTCTTGTTCACCAGAGGCAACTGAGGTAATCCGACACGTTCATCTCGGTCCAGGAACGAATAAAAAAATCCAGGCGGGTTGGTTCTGCAAATCATGCCGAAGAATTCTCTCAATAAGAACTTTCAGTCCTTTTCTATATTGATAGAAGTGCCAGTCAATCGTTTCTAACCACCGAAGTAATCCTCGAGAACCCTAACAATACGTTTGGTGGCTTTGCCGTCTCCAAAGGCAGTAATTGAGTGAATTCTCTGGTTATAGGTTTGTTGATCGGTCAGAAGTTTTCGGGCAGATCTGACAATTTTCTCGCGATTCGAACCTACCAACTCCAGATTTCCTGATTTCACTGCCTCTTGTCGTTCCGTGGTTTCTCTTAGCACCAGAACGGGTTTACCAAGCATCGGGGCCTCCTCCTGAATGCCACCAGAATCAGTAAGGATAAAAAAACAACGTTGCATTGCCCAAATGAATTCAAGGTACTCCACCGGCTCTATCAGTATGATACGCGGGTGGCCTTCAAGAGTTGATTCAATCACCTTGTAGAGAACAGGGTTTTTGTGCTTTGGATAGAGAATTTGCGTATCAGGAAATTCATCTACGATCTGCCTGAGAGCCCTGGCGATATTGCTGGCCTCTGGGCCTCGATTTTCACGCCTGTGCATCGTTGCGATCAATACGCGGTATTTTGTGAAATCAACTTCGTCGAAACACTTCTTTTGATCAACAGGATACGTTTTGGTCTGCTCAACCGCTTCCATGAGTGCGTCTACTATTGTGTTGCCTGTCAAATGAACATGTTCGGTAATTGACTCCCGCCGCAAATTCTCCACCGCTTGTTGTGTCGGAGCAAAATGTAGAGTAGCAAGTTGCGAAGTCTGTACCCTATACATCTCCTCAGCAAAGGGATTATAGCGGTCATTCGTACGCAATCCAGCCTCTACGTGCGCAACTGGTACTTTGTGGAAGTGGGCAACCCATGCTGCAGCCATTGCTGTCAATGTATCGCCTAAGACGAGAGTTAAATCAGGAGTGAATTCGTTGAATAGATCATCCAGACCGGTTACCAGAAGGGCTGTATATTCAGCCAGAGAGGCTTCCGGCCTCGTCAAGTTTAAGTCACAAGCTGGCTCAATTTGAAAGCAAGAAATCATTTGATCGAGTATCTCGCGATGCTGACCAGTTAGCACGACCAGCGGTGTGAGAAATTCACTTTTGCTAAGTGCTCGCACTATCGGGACTATCTTGATCGTCTCGGAGCGAGTTCCGAAGACACACATCACTTTCCTTTTCATGACGTTGCAGTTTCACCCGATGTCAGAAATCGAATTGTGGCTTTTGGTCGTCGGTTTTTTGATAAGTACCTAACAACGTTACACCGATTGCACACATTTCAGAGTCAATGCCGGATACGGTCACTTTCGGGCCCACGAAGCGCATTTCAATCTGACTATTTCCTTGCCGATAAGTGGCCCGATTATTTACAATCGGTACAGTTCCTTGGGCCACGCCAGAGTGACCACCGTCGATTGCACTAATGGAAAATTTGATCTTACTATGTGGTAGGGCCAGAACATCGAGAGAACCGGCGCTAAACTGGGATGCATCGTTGCGTTCATATTTGCCCGTTACACTAGCTAGATTGAGGTGTTTCCTGGCGCTGGGTTTCTTTTCGGTTTTAACTTGGCTCCAGTCTGGTTTATCAAACTCAGTGTCCGTAAAGCCTCTGGCAGTAATGTAATCTGCTACAGGCTTCGGTAAATCATTCATTCCCTGCGCACCATAGATATGTAGAACGCCGTCCTCTAGATAGCCACAACAAGACTTTCCAGTTGAGAGGTTCAAATCAAGCACAGATTCCATGATCGTAAATAAGCCTCTGACTCCAGCAGTGAGTGTGCAATGGTCACCGGAAATCTTGGGCAATTCCACCAATTGTGTACAAGCCCAAAAACTGGCGTCTTTGTTACCCATCAATGCCCTAATGCGCTGTTTCACCAACGGATCATGCAAAATCTTCCAGGGGTCAGTCTCTTTCCTAAATCGTTCAAAATTCTGTGAACTATCCGCAACCACATTTACATCATTGCAAAAGAAGGAGAACGCTAACATTATCCATAGGGCTAGCAAGAATCTAACCGCGCTGTTTGATCTAATCACGGTCACCTCCATTTACTGCATCTAGATCTAACGAAACTTTTGCAGCTAGGGCTTTATTTACGCTTTTGTTGCGCTGTGACTTTTACTCGGCAAGCATGTTGCAGTCCGATCTTTCCGCACGTCTTACCGATCCCTGAACCTTTGTAGCCACCAAATGGATTAGCAGGTCGCGAATAATCAGTGCCATTATGCGAGATTGAACCTGCTTCAAGCTGATCTGCTACACGCTTGAACCGTTCCGCATCGTTAGTGTAAACATAAGCCGATAAGCCGTAGGGTGTGTCATTGGCCAATTGAATCGCTTCGGCTTCGCTATCAAATGCCGCCACAGGCAAGACAGGCCCGAAAAGCTCTTCATAATATGCGCGCATATCCTTGTTGACGCCAGCTAATAGCGTGGGCTCAAAATAAGCGCCTTTCGCTCCAGAAGGTACCTTGCCACCAAGTACCACTTTGACGCCCTTGCTTCTGGCATCCTCAACCTGTCCAATTAAGCGCTCCCTTTGTTTCTCCGATACCAGCGGTCCCACGACCGTATCCTCCTCACACGGATTCCCTAACTTTTGCTGGGAAATGAACTTGGAAAGCTTCGCAACTACTTCGTCATAACGTGTCTTGTGGACATACAGTCGCTTAAGTCCACAGCAGATTTGTCCGGCGTTGATGAACTTTGCCCAAAAAATTGGTTGGATCATTCTGTCCACATCGGCGTCTTCGAATACGATGCCAGCATCGGATCCGCCCAATTCAAGTGTCACTGGAATGAATTTCTCAGCAGCAATCACATACAGTTTCTTGCCGACCACCGAGCTACCGGTAAAGTGCAAAAAATCAATATCGCTGCGCGCTAGTAACTCGCCGACATCGCCTGCACCATAAACCTGGTTAAAAACACCTTGAGGCAGTTGAGCTTCTCGCCAGGCCTTATCTAACGCCTGTCCAAACAGTGGCACTTCCTCTGAAATCTTGTACACAACAGCATTACCAGCGATCAACGGCTGCAATGCTCCCATGACAAAATTTGAAAGTGGAAAATTCCATGGAGTAATAACGCCTGCGACCCCATAGGGCTCGTAATGGATTTGATGAATTTCCTTGTCATCTTCATAGGAAATTTCCGGCGCAAGACACTGGATAGCGTTATCCAGATTCCATCGGAATTGCCTCATGGCCCAGTCAAATGATGATCGGCTACCTTGGATGGGTTTTCCCATTTCCTTGGTTTCAAGTTGAGCGTACTGCTCGCGTCGCTCAGTCAAGTAGCTATACAACTTTTGTAATTCCTTCAGCCTTCCTTTAACACCCAATTTTTGCCAGGCCGGCTGCCCTTGTCTCGCGCGTTCAACCGCGCGCTTTATATCCGCGGAGGTCGATACCGTCACATCCGCTAGCGACTCAAATGTAGCTGGATTGACAGAACAAATTTTGGTAGAGGTCTCTGGCATAAATAGCCCCCTGAGCGGAAGTGATCGAAAACAGCGAATATCCTAGCACAAGCGGCTCCGGCGGGTAATCTCAATGCCGAACTGCTTCGATCTATCAAGTCGGAGAAGGCAGAGTTCTTTCAAAAGCTTCAGGTCGTTGCTAACGGAAAAGGGGAAAGTTTAGAGACCCAAGCCGCTATCAGAGAAGAGGAATCGCGATTCTCAAAGACGGCACTGCGGCTATTGGACAAGACCGTTCGTTGACATATTGGCAGAGTAACTGGCTTTACTTCGCGATGTCTGGATCCCAATCGGTTAGGAATAATGCTCATGAAAAAAGCACCCATTAGTTTCTTGTTCCATTTCTTATCGATGTGGAACAACGTAGCGACCAGCTCTATCCGTCGTATTTTGACTTAAACAAAACAGGCAATATTGTCTACCTCGTCACTGATTTCATGATGATTGATGACACGGACGATTGACTCGTATTTGTAACCTGGCAACGATCGCCATGCGATGGTAAATCCGACTGAGGCGCCGGCAGTTAAGATTTGGGCGGCCGACCCGGCGAACAGTCCAATTGGGACAACATTAAACGAAGATTTTCACAGATAACCAGGGCATTGAGAAGAGCAACAGGAGCCATTCTGGGCGGCATCCCTGGCGATGTCTTAATGCTTGCATCAGCCCAACCAATGATGATTAGCGTTTGCTAATCCGGGTATATTGATCAGTACGGCTCGGTGGGTACAACCCAAAACAACGATTGATCTCGACTCTATTTCCTCAGCCGGTCACTCGGATTGAAGAGATAGTCGCCGGAGGTACCCACAACTCATTGGCACATATGAGCGGTAGCCGCCGATAAGGCAAGCGGTTGGGGGGAAATGTATGGCCGCCGGCAATAAGACTAATCTTCTCAAGACAAAAAATCTCTATGCAACCCTGGGGCACTTCAAACTGGCGCCGCTGCAACATCCTCCTACAGTGGCGGACTTGCAGACCATGCTTTCTGAGGAGAAGCGGCACTTCGGACCCGTGATCGAATTATCATGGCGTTATAGAGACGAGGATTATTCACTAACCAGAACATCTCCTCGTCCAGGTTCTGAACAGAATCCTACTTGGGCATTGTCCAAGGGCAAAGGCGATAGTGCAGAAAACATTTGGGCGTACGAGACATCGGATGTTTTGCTGGTTCACAGTATGACTATCTCCGCTTTCCCGGAAGAAGCCTTGCCGGCTCCAGAAGCT
>PSRH01000148.1 GCA_003175915.1 Candidatus Melainabacteria bacterium
CCGAGAAACTGCCCTCCTCGGCAGCGGCAATGAAGGTTCTCAATTGGTCAAGCGAAAGCCCGTCGAGCACTGCAACGCATCCTTATCTATCGGTTTAGAAGATAGGCTGTATCGAGATATATAGGCTATTCTGGGGGATTTGTCTTCGATATACGGCCAATAAACCTCCGGCGGCGCTTCGCTGGAAGGCATCGACACCTGAAAAAAGGAATGCTCGCCATGAAGCTGTTGCACGTTGATTCAAGTATTTTGGGCTCCCATTCGGTTTCCCGCGCGGCCTGCGATCCGCACGCCGACAAGATCGGCGTCCTTGTATGGCGCGCTGACTTCGACAAGACATCGGTCGGCGCCGTCGATCCTTTGGTGACATGCCACATACCACTTGCCGAAGCCTGCCGCCGCGTTAATCATGTTGTGCAGAGCCGCACGCGGCCCTCACATTAGGCTTCGTTGCCGCACGGCGAGGTGGCTGAGACACGTCGCCAAAACGAGTTAGCGGCGTGAGAGCCACGCGTAGGGGCGCCGCGCTCAAATTTGCGCACAGCTGCATCTGCGTTCATAACAAACCGCTCCGCGCGAGCGCATCCTGCAATCGTCCGGCCTCGGCATGTTCCCGAAAATGAGCCTCCAGGATTGATCGCGCCCGCGCGTCCGCCAGGGTGAGCAGGGCGGTCCAGTTCCATGTCCACAAGCCGAGTCGCGCCATACGTACCGCTGCAAAAGCCGGTTCCGGCTGTACGTTGATGCAGCGGGCAGATTCTGGAGCATCTCTTCGGCCGATAACGGCGAACCCGGCGCTCCGGCAATCCTGGCGACGAGCCGCATGAGCTGGCCCCACTCATGTTGTCGCCTCACCCAGAGCCCGGGCGAGCGCAAGAACGCTGCCAGCAGCGTTCTTGCGTGAGACGCCAAGCGTCGCCGCGCCCGTCTCAACGGCCGCGAGAAGACGTTCCGGTTTCTGGTAAGCCAGCGGCGCAAATTTCAGGACGGCACCAATCGCTCTGTTCTTATCGATACCGAGCCCGCGCGCAAGCGTGGCAACATCTCCCTTAACGTACGTTTTGGAACAGATTTTGCGACGACCCCCTTATGTGCTCCGACGATTGCCAGAAGACGTCCCCGCTCGGAGCATTCGCCGGTACTCTTCTCGTCAGCGATACGACGCTTTAGAGTTCGGCCGCCGGCCTGCACCGTTTTTTTGAAAAAATTTGTTTCCTGGTCTTGATTTTGTTTTTCCGTCGCCAAAGATAGTTACTTCAGCACACAAGATAGAGAGACCCTGCGCGGCATTTGCGGGGTATTGATCGGGGGGTCACTGTGCAATCGCGTATATTGTGCCAATTGCCGATTGATGAACGCTCTGTAGTGGCTGAGGCTCACGAGATTGCTATATATCCGAGTTACTACTCCTACACGGAGTGTATCGGTGACTGGAGGAGCTACACGCTATATAATAACCAAGGGAACGAAAGGGATTTTATATTTCGCTCATCGACGAAGAGTGGTTCCTGTACCGAATTAGGAAAACATCTAAAGTATATAAAAACTTTTATTGAAGAAAATTTCGACACCACAAAACTGGTTCAAGCCAGAGCGTTTAGCATGAGAGACGCGGTTGTCTTCCCTCACAGAGATTTTATCGAAGTGAATGAGGCTTATATACGGCTGCAGATCCCGCTAATAACTCATTCGCAGGCATATCATGCTGAAGAGGATGTTGTTTTTCGTATGCGTATTGGTGAAGTCTGGCATTTGGCAGCAACGAATGTGCACTCAGCCGCCAATCTGGGAGACCGTAGGAGACTGAACCTTTGCCTTGATTTTGAAAATACAGACCAACCCATACAATTGCTTAAGAAGACGGGCGATACCCTGCCTTTGCCAGACATTGTGGTTAGAGAAGAGCCGTCTGAAAATCATGTACGGGATATCATCGCTATCGGCCGCATTGCCCGAAAAGAAAATATCAAGGACATAATTAAGCTAGTTTTGAAAGAGCAATACCTTATGAACATAACACCTGCCGAGATTTATGATCTTCTAATAAAACTCAGCGAGCAATCTCGAGATATGGATATTATTAGGAAAGTGAGAACAATAAGGGATTACATGACTGTGGAAAGGGCAGTAGGCAAACTTTTAACGGCCTGGGATAATTGGAATACTGATGTTGAACCTTTTGAGGTGGCATGAAAAGGAGCATGAAATGCTTCTGGAAGACTTGAAACATACGCTATCTTACGACGGATATGCAATAGTTAACTATCGGTATTTTCGTGATTATGGTACTGGGTTCTCATGCGGTGAAGATGAAGCATTGGTCCAACTCCAAGACTCTTACGATTTGTTGCCAGTCGATCCGTATAGTTCTGCGCGTTACCGAACTTATACGCGGTTCCTGGTTACCTCACCTAATCCGCTTCACGTCGAGTCGTGTGAGAATGCAAGCTATATACAATCTTACGCGGCGAACGACATAGATGGAGCGAGGGAGCGCAAATTTCCTCCGATAACCGCAGCTGCCCTTTCAAATAAATTACTTGTGGGCCTGCTTAAAGCAGACGCCGAAATAATGAGCGACTATTTCGGATTGACGTCGTTCTATATCGGGATTCATCAGGTGCGCTATAAGACGAGCATTAGAAGCCCGTCCTTCAGTTCGCCGATTTGGCTCCATAGGGATGATGAAGCTTTGGTTTTTGTTCACTTGATCAACACGAGTCCTGGCTTAGTCGGAGGGACTAATGTGATAGCGAGAGACCAGAAGACTCTTGTTGATGTTGTTGAGCTCACAAACCCTTTAGATACACTGATACTTACCCGGAATCTGCTGCACTGTGTCACTCCTATGGGTTGCAAAAACGCATATAACCAAGCCAGCCGTGATATTTTCTTAGTTACATTCGAAGAAAGGAAATGTATCGTGACATGAAGGCAATCGTTAAGCCTGATGCGGATAGTTACAACATTGATGTTACAGACATATTTTTTTTACAAGAATACTACAAGGTTCTGAGTAATCTTTTGTATACAAACTTACGTCTCGTTGATCTGTTTGTGTATGGCAAGCATACCAACCAAAAGAACCATTTATCTAAAGGGCCAGTGCATCGAGGCTTGTGATATCCTCGAAAAGAGTAGCATGCGGGGCAATTCGGTAGAACTATAGTTGATTCCAGATGGTAACAAACGTCTACGGAACTGAGTACGTCTATATAGCATGTACTCCAGTAGACCTACAGTTCGTAAAGTTGCATTTCGTCCCTGTGCTTGAGCGCATGGGATTAGGTTTTTTGGTTCGGCAGGAAGACGCGATATGGACTGCTGATAGAGTTGTAAGAGTAAACCAACGACTCCGCGATGCGAATCGCTATCTTATCGTTGTTACCGACGCAACTTTGCGAGACAGTTCAATTCGAGCAGAAATTGACTGGATAATTCGCTACCGGCCAAATCTCGCTACAGTTTTGAGACTTGGCAAAACGCGATTAAAAGGTGTTCATCCTCAGATCGAAATCCTAGACCGCATGGATTTACAGAGCAACTGGGGTGAGGAAGACATCCAAGGTCTTACAGACAGACTTACCGAAAAGAAACCCAGACAGGTTAGTAAGGATACAGAAACAACCCAGGACGCAACACAGCTTACGCGAGCAAAAGACCTTAAGATGATTCAGGTTGCGCAGAAACATATAAACTACCTGTCTCCAGTATATGGGCAAATGGATTATTTTCACGATACCTATTTCACGGATAAATCTTTTTTGTACGGAGACTACGGCGCGATTTTGCGACCGGAATTAGTAGTCTGGCAGCTATTTTCTTCGACAGAAAACGCGCGCTATCAACGTGAAGGGAAAAGACCGATAAGGCGCATAGCACCACTTCTGAGAAAAGATTACAGCTTACATGAAATCGACCTTATTAAATATAATTTTCATTTTCAAATGTCTCTCGGGATGGAATGCGTTGTGTTCTTTACCGACGATAATTTGATTTTAGATAGAAACACGGCAAGTGACAATCTGGTGATAATTAGGAATGTTGCCAGTATAAGTTGTCCGCACTTTTATTGGGATGACAACGACGTGTTAGCCATTGTTGAAAATAAAGATAAGGTTAATACTTTGCACGCATATTGCCATGACGTATCGATCGATGCGGATTCCATCACTATGAAATACAATTCCCAAAGTTACTCCTCTGTCGATGTGGATTTAAAGCGTTTGTTCGGTAGATTTCTATTTCAGCTGCAGTCCGGTAAGTGCGCACTCACCAAGCAGCCATTGGATCGAACGGGATGGAGGGTGGTGAAGGTTTTCGATGCCGAAGGCAACGGTAACAATACTCTGATTAATTGTTTAGCGGTAGCCGATACAAAGGAAGCCAGAAATATCCGCGATGAATTGGCCCGCGAAGGAAAACTTAGGTTAGCGCTTTCGGCGGAAATTATGAAGACATATCAAATTGATTCGATTTGGCATTTGCAGTTGTGTGATCGGGGTCTGCAACAGCACCCAATATCACCTAGAGCCTTAGATTACCTCAATCCGTCTTTTTGCTTATACAACGCGCTCACAGGCAAATCGTGAGGAGGAGAAATGTAACAACGAAAACTCAGTTAGGACTGAAGAGCGTATCAAAACACGAGCACAAAACCGAGAGGACAGGAGAATAAGTCATGTCTGAGAATTATTCTAGAGACGTAAAACTTCAGGAGTTAGGTTACTCTCTTGCCATAGAAAGTACTCCGGGAGCGAACTACCTACCTGCCGTACAGGTTGGCGGCCTGCTTTTCACAGCGGGGTGTGTTCCGTTTGTCCAAGGCAATGAGCTTAAGTGGCCCGGTAAAATCCCAAACGAGGTTCCATTGGAGATCGCTCGTCAAGCGGCTGCCCTGGCCGCAGCAAATACGCTGAGGGCCGCCTATAACTTACTGGGTACCTTGGATAGAATTAAGCGTGTTGTGCGGGTTTGTGGTTATGTCAATAGCAGTGCGGGCTTCACCCAACAACCCTTAATTGTAAATAGCGCTTCGGAGTTGTATATCGCGGTGTTCGGAGAGTTAGGAAGACATGCACGGACAGCAATTGGAGTGGCGGAATTGCCACTAAATGCTTGCGTTGAGATTGAAGCGCTTTTTGAATGTGCCGAGGTCTAACGATTTCATGGCAATGATTAGAATCGACGCTCTCGGTAATTTAGCCCAGGTGTCTATCGCTGTTCATCTGGCATATACGTTCTTTGATGCTATTCATTCTCAACCTTTCAAACAGCTCAGCGACCAAATAGGCCTTGTAGATCACTACATCGATAGTCGAGGGACAGTTTCAGATAAAAAGATGGAATTCAAGGAGCAATTAGATGTTTTGAAATCTGAAATCGAGATACTTAAAATCGATGCGGAGCCAACCCTGAGACGCTTAAAGCTTATTTCAATAGCAGTCGCATTTATTGGTATTTTTATAATAGTATATACGATATTCTGTCCAGAGATGTTAATTTCGAGCGCGATCACTGCTCTAGTGTGCGGCCTTCTATGCTTACCGATGCCATTATTATTATTATTCAGTTGGATAAAATTACGGGCAAGAATAAGAGTGTTATCTAATGAGGCGAATGAGTTAAATAAAAGTATAATCAAGAAACGCGTTGGCTTTAGTGTTTAACCTATTTTGAGGAAGTACCTTTTTCGCTGCGACCGGTTTTTTCGTTTATCTTGATGACGGCACTCCGAAAGGCTTTGTACCATCGAGATCTCACGATTGCGATGCGGGCGTTGGACAATATTGGTCCCAAACCGGCGTAGGCTCGGGATTCCGCCGGCGGCGCACTGCTAAATTTATAGAACATGGGGTTTTTGTGAACATCCGTTTGAATGTAGACTGGTAGAATTCGTTGAATGTGGGATTGCCTTTGAGAGGTTGCAGACAATGAAAGCAGTTCGGGTTCATGCGTTTGGCGGCCCAGAGGTGTTAAAGCTGGAAGAAGTCGACGATCCCATTCCCGGTCCTGGCGAGGTCGTGATCGATGTTCGTGCGGCGGGGATTAATCCGGCCGACACCTATATGCGCAGCGGCACCTATGCGATTGTGCCCAAACTTCCCTACATTCCAGGCGGCGATGCTGGCGGGGTGGTGTCGGCGATCGGAGCAGGCGTCAATGAGGTTTCAGTCGGCGATCAGGTCATCGTCGGCATGGGACTGAGCTTCGATCTCACAGGGTGCTATGCAGAAAAAGCAAAGCGGAGAGCAAGCGAAGTCCTGCCTATGCCGCCGGGCATGAGTTTCGCAGCTGCAGCGACATTTGGCGTACCTTACACGACGGCGCATTACGCGCTTTTCGAACGAGGCAACGCCCGTGCAGGCGAAACAGTGTTCATTCATGGCGCGAGCGGCTCCGTCGGCACATCAGCCATTCAACTTGCAAAGCGCGCAGGCCTAAAAGTCATTGGCAGTGGGGGCAGCGCCGAGGGGTTAGCGCTGATTGCGACACAAGGCGCCGATCACGCTGTCGATCATTCCAAGAGAGGCTATCTTGACGAAGTGAAGCAGATGACCCGGGGCAAAGGGCCAGAGTTGATCCTCGAAATGCTCGCTAACGTCAACCTCGCCGCCGATATGGACCTCGTCGCGAAATATGGCCGGATCATCGTCATCGGCAATCGCGGCGAGATCACAATTAATCCTCGCATCGCGATGATGAAGGAACTTGATCTCCGTGGGATCGCGCTCTGGAATGCAAGGCCCGAGCAGATAAAACCGATGATGAACGATATCCTTACCGGCGTTGCTGATGGTTCCGTTCGCCCAGTAATCGGCCGGGAAATGCGGCTCGCCGACGCCGCAAGCGCTCATCTGACCGTTCTGGAACCCGGCGCTTACGGAAAGATCGTTCTCGTACCGTGAGAACTGCGGTTGCAGCACGGGAGGCTTTGATTATTGATCCAGCCCTTTGAAGTCTCTATGCAGCATACTTGACCTTTGGGTCTTAGAAGTATGCGCGAACCGGGGTTTGAGTAGTAACCGTGCAGAAAGTCAGATTGAAAGGAAGTCAGGCCAACATTTTCAAAGATTGACTTTCTTACCCTGAAAACGCTCAGCGTTTTAGAAGTCTGCTAGACGCTTTGCAAAAAGCCTTGCAAAAATAACAAATTCCGGTGAAAAAGTCGGCGTGTAAAAAGTGCGGCAACGGCAATCAAAATCTGCGCTGATGTGACAAAACATCTTTTATTTGTTGAGCTTTCGTGATTCCCTCGAAGAGATAATCGCGGAGGGGAAAAGACATGGTGGGGCGTTTGGACGACGGGCAAGAGTCGCTTTTCTACGATTTTTGCTTGGAGAACCACGTTCCTGAAGACCATTTGCTTCGCAAAGTCGCGGACATACTGGATTTAAGCGGCGTGCGACGGAAGCTCGCGCCTTATTACAGCAGCATGGGCCGTCCCTCGCTTGACCCGGAGCTGATGATCCGCATGCTGCTGGTCGGCTATCTTTACGGCATTCGCTCGGAACGGCGGCTGGTCGAGGAAGTGCATCTCAATCTGGCCTATCGCTGGTTCTGCGGGCTCGGTTTGACCGGCGAGGTTCCCGAACGCTCCAGCTTCTCCAAAACGCGGCACGGACGCTTCCGCGAAAGCGATGCTTTCCGCCTCGTCTTCGAAAGCGTCGTGCAAACCTGTCTGCGCGCCGGTCTGGTTGGCGGCGAGACCTTTGCCACGGATGCCAGCGTCATCGAGGCCGACGCGCGCATTGCGCGGCGCACTGAAGACGCGACGTTGCCCGATGACTGGAATGATCCCGGCAACGTGACGCGGCCCGTGCGCGAATATCTTGACAGTTTGGACAAGGCCGCCGGTCTGTTGACCGGCGAAACGCTGCAACCGGCCAAAGCCTTGTCGCTGACCGATCCAAACGCCGCGCTGACCAGCAAAGGCAAGAGCAAAATCGCCTTTGCCTATGGCACCAACTATCTCATCGACGCCAAGGCTTCGGTCATCGTCGATGTCGAGGCCAGCCCCGCGCGCGGCACGGCGGAAGTCGCCGCAGCGCGCGCCATGATCGCACGCACCAAACAGCGGTTTGGCCTGCAACCCGAGAAGCTGGCCGCCGACACGGCTTATGGCTCCGGCGGCAATCTGGCGTGGCTGATGGAGCGCGGAATCGAACCTCATATTCCGATCTTCGACCGCAGCTCGCAAACCAATGGCGTTTTCACGCGCAACGACTTCACCTTCGACCGTGCCGCCGACACCTATATGTGTCCGGGCGGTAAAGCCCTGCATCGCGCCTGTGAACGCGACAACGGCGTCATCATTTACCGCGCGCGCGTGGCCGCGATTGTTCGGACTGCGCGCTCAAGGGCCAATGCGCCAAGGGGCCTTCGCGGGTGCTGTCCGTCAACGCGCATGAAGACGTGCGTCAGCACGTTGCGGGGCGCGCGGAAACCGAGGCATTCAAAAAATCCGCGCGCCAACGCCGCAAGGTCGAAACATGCTTCCGCAGCTCAAGCCCAATCTCAACTTCCGCCGCCTGCGCTTGCGCGGCATGACCGCCGCGCGCGACGAATGCACGCTGGCGGCCATTGCGCAAAATCTGCGTAAGCTCGCCAAGCTGGTTGGCTTCGCACACCCGCCGCCAGCGGCGGCGACCGTGGGGATCGCCTGATGGTGTTGGAATGAAGGATGTAACGAACCGAACTTAGCCCGGATCACCAAACCCGCCGGTCGGGACACCGAGACGGGAACCAAAGCCGCCGCCTCTGTCAAATTCCTGCCTTGCGTCGCAGGGGACGTTTTCTTAAGCCCCGACTATTTCACCGGAATTTGAGACTTTTGCGAGAGTCGCATCTGTTGTGTTGCCGTCGGGTCGGAGGCCTGAACCCGACTTTCTGCACGGTTACTACTCAAACCCCTGACCCGCCTACGAGCCAGCCACCTCGCGACGACCGGCCCGGAACTCTGCCCACAAACCGCCGCCCGCAACCCCTTGAAAACCCGCGGCCTTTCACGCCTGCATTTTGCAAATCCGTGACCGCCTCTCCAGCGCTTGCATTTTGCAAATCCGTGACCGCCTCTCCAGCGCTTGCATTTTGCAAATCCGGGACAGCCCGCCCCGCCGCTCCCCTTGCGCCAGGCGATCACATGCGACCGCGCAATCGTCCTCAGTTCTCCATAATTGGCCAGACCAGCGAAGCCGACGAACTCGCGCACATCGTTTTTATAGGCTCGCCGTGTTTTCCGATTGTTGATGTTGGCGAGCCATTCTTCCTCAGGCGGGATATCGCCGAGCTTTTCGAATTGCGCGCGCGTCAGATTGCGCCGAACGACTGTCGTTTTTCCCTAATTCGTAGAATCAAGGTTTCATTTTTTTCAATGCATTAGTTCTTCCCCTAAATCGTAGAATCGATCAATATAAGAATAAATTTGTACCCTAATTCGTAGATTATCTCCCTCTCAATGTCCGCAACGCGACATCCTCTTCAGGCTAAAGCTGAGCCGTGGCAATCTGCGGTCCAACGAGAAATGGTTGTTAGGCCGTTAGCGCAAAAACCAGATTTGTGCCCCGAGGAGATGAAAGCAGCATGCGCGAAGCTGGGGGTAAGCAAGGCGTTCTTATACCGACTGCTTTCCAGATACAGAAACGATCCTCGCACAAGCGCTCTGCTTCCAAGAAAACGCGGTAGGCCGGTAGGCACATCCCAATTGAATGCAAATGCTGAGGCAATCGTCGATTGCGGAATCGAACGCTGGTATTTAACGCGGCAGAAGCTGTCGATATCAAAACTGGAACGGATGATTGGGATTGAGGCAAGCAAGGCCGGAATTCCGAAACCTTCCCGAAAGGCCATTGAACGGCGCATTGCCCGCATCGGTGCTCGACGGTTGGTCGGAGCGCGTGAAGGGCACGAAGCCGCCCGGGTGAAAACCCAACCTGTGATCGGACAATTTCTCGCGACGCGCCCGCTCGAGATCGTGCAGGTGGATCACACGCGCGTTGATGTGTTTGTCGTCGATGAAGAGCATCGGCTGCCGATTCAGCGCCCCTGGCTTACGCTTATGATTGATGTCGCCAGCCGCATGGTGATGGGATACTACCTGACGCTTGAGGCGCCATCCTCGACATCCGTTGCGTTGACGCTGCAGCACGCCGTTCTACCCAAGGAACAATGGCTCGCCGATCTTGGCATTACCGCCCCTTGGCCCGTCCACGGCCTGCCTGAAACCTTGCATATGGATAACGGAAAAGAATTCCACGCAAAGGCGCTTCGACGGGGCGCCGACGAGTATGGGATTCATCTGCAATACCGCCCCGTCAAAACGCCCCACTATGGCGGCCATATCGAACGGTTAATCGGCACGATGATGGGCGAAGTTCATTTGCTGCCCGGGACAACGTTCTCGAATATTGCCCAACGGGGCAGCTATGACTCGGAACGTCATGCCACAATGACGTTGAGAGAGCTTAACCATTGGCTCGCGATCCAGGTCGTGGGGCAATACCATCAGGCGATCCACAGAACATTGGGACGTCCGCCATTGGCGGTCTGGAATGAATTAACAGCCGGCAGCGCGGCCCTGCGATTGCCGGAGGATCAGAAGCGTTTCTATTGTGATTTTCTTCCATATGCCGAACGCCGCATTGGCCGCGACGGCATTCATCTCTTCAATATTCGGTACTGGGACAACGTTCTCAGCTGCTGGTCAGGGCGGAGCCGTGATGATTTCGTGGTCCGATATGACCCCCGGAATCTATCAACGGTCTTCGTGCAATCTCCGGAGGGAGAATTTTGGCCTGTTCGTTATGCCAATTTGGGGATGCCGCCTGTTGCCCTTTGGGAGTGGAAGGCGGCGCGCAAGAGGTTACGCGAGCAGGGGCGCAGAGAGTATGACGAACGAGTTGTCTTCGATACCGTTGAGTCAAAACGGCTTTTGCTCGAGGAGGCTGTTCTAAAAACCAAAACGGCGCGCCGCCAGCACCAGCGCGTCGCGGAGGCGCTGCGTCCAGTTGACACAAAACTGCCGTCGCGCGTTCAGCAGACCCGGGTGCTCACCGTGCCCACGAAAGAGGAGACGTTCGAACCCTATGAGATCGAGGAGTGGTCATGAGATCTGGTACAGGCGCCAAGAAGGTACCACGCTCGGCTTCGGACGAGGCGCGGATTGAATTCATCCGATCCGATCGCTGGATTAACTATGAATTAGCGCAGGATGCCGTCGATCGCTTGACGGATTTGCTGACCTATCCGCCGCGTGACCGCATGCCGTGTCTCTTGATCTATGGAGCGACCGGCATGGGCAAGACAAAGCTGATCCGGAAATTTCTGCGGCAGAACCCGCAAAAATACGATCGGGCTACCGGAGTGACAACCATGCCTGTCGTGGCGTTCCAGATGCCGGCATCGCCGGACGAGGATCTCTTCTATAACGAGTTGCATCGGGCGCTCGGCGGGCCAGATGTACGCGATAGCTGGCAGGGCAGGACCAAGAACCGCTGCCGAAACCTCCTGCATGCCGCCAAAACGCGTATGCTGGTCGTCGACGAGATTCATTCGATGTTGGCTGGGACGGCGCGGGCTCAGAAAATATTCTTGAACACGCTACGGTTCCTTGCGAACGACGTCCGAATGCCACTGGTGTGCGCAGGGACCGACGAGGCGCGGCTTGCCATTCTCATGGACAGTCAACTGGCGGAGCGTTTCGACGCGTTCGAGCTTCCGCGCTGGCGGGACGACGTTCAGTTTGGGCGATTGCTCGCAAGCATCGGTGAAACGCTTCCGTTACGGAAGTTAACAAGGTTCGATACGGCGTCATGCCGAAAGGCGATCCTGGCGCGAACAAACGGCGTGACAAACCGGATATTCCGGTTGATCGAGACAGCGGCCGTTCAGGCGATCAGGGATGGCTCAGAGGCCGTTACCGAGGAATTGTTGTCAGCTCGAACGCTTGAGTTACCCCTCGTATCGATGACGCGTAAATCGGCGCTGCATGCGTACGCAACGTGAGGAAATCTGGACTGGCCGGCCGCTTTCCATGGTGCGCCTGCCGTATCCTGACGAGTTGATCAGCTCGTGGCTTGCCCGCGTCGCTTTCACCTACGGAGCCACCTGGAGTGCGTTATGTCGTGAAAACGGCTTTCCTGAAGCGGTTGATCATGGAAATCGACCCGAGGTGTTTCGCGGACTGGAAAATCTCACGCGCGTGGCGCGGCAGAAGATCCAGGGCCTTGATCTTGCCCAGCGTTTCCCGGAACAGCCACTGCATCGCTTTTTGTGTCACCCGGAGACAAGGCAGGCTGTCGTGGATTTCTGCGAGGACTGCTTTCTGGAAGATATCGAAGACGGTCGTGACAACTACATGCGTTACCAATGGGCAATAGCGGGCGTTTCGCACTGTCATAAACATCGGCGTCTTCTTGCGACCGCGTGCGGCTATTGTTTTCAGGATCTTGTCGGCTACTGTGGTACGAGCAAGTCCGGTGTCCACATTTGCTGCAAGTCATGCCGCCGGCGTGTTGCATACGCCTCTTACAGAAAAGTGGATGAGGGAACGGCACGTCTTGAGTTCAGTCTCCGAAGCGAACTGTGTTTGATGGCAGCTCTGGGCGGACCGGTTGAAGAGATGCACTGGTTGAAAGCAGCCGAGGATTTGGCGTTTTTGGTCTTCATCGCCAATTTTGGAGAGTGGCCCCGGTGGATGAAAGAGGGGATGTTGGCGGCCGTCGACATCCCGGACGGCGCGATAACCGTGGCATTGACCCAAGACTATGGTCGTCGCAGCGGCACGATTCTCTATCCGCTACGCGGACTCGAATCTTCCCGTCGATCCGAGCTTCTCAGATGGGTTATGTGCTACCTGGAACAGCGCGACACAAGACAGCAGCGCGATCTGCTTGCGCTTCTTAATATAGAGCCAACGACCAAGGGGTTGTTTCGCGCGCTCGACGATGCCGGTCGCGAGGAATTTGTATGCCGGGCAAGCCGCTGGCCTGAAAGGCTCCGCAGACCGGTACGAGAAGTCATGTATATGGCTTGGAGACAATCAAGCGGCCCGAACCACGATTTTCGAGATTCATGGGCCATGAGTTCCGCTCGACGGCACGCGAACAACGGCAAGATCCCGCAATGCTATAAGGGAATGTCAGAAAAACTTGTCCGTAAATTGAATCCCGGCGTTGATTATCTGTATGAGAGCCGGAAACACTTACGAAAGTGTCTTCAGAAACCGATTTAGAATGAAAGTTATGTTTGCAGGACGCCGAAAAAGCGCGCTATAACTTAGACGCGATAAGCGAAGATTATCGCGTCTAAGGGCTACTTTTTCTGTTTTCATGGCATCTTCGTCAAACATATCTGCAAAGCCTAATGCCCGTCCAAACCCCGACAAAATGACGGCGACCGAGCGTGCGGAACGGGCGTTAGCGCGATCCGCCGCATACCGTTTGGATGCCGACGCAAGATCAACGCTGAAGGCCTACAAGTCCGATTATATGCATTTTACAGCCTGGTGCCGGAATAACGGCTTCGAAGCCAGGCGCCCGACCCCCGAGACAGTTGCTGCTTACCTTGCGGGCTGCGGTGAAGGATATACGCTGTCGACGCTGCGGCGGCGCGTCGCCGCCATCCGCTATTTTTGCCACACACACAATTATAACCTGGATACCCGCGCCCGTATCGTACGCGAGACCCTGAGAGGCATAGCCCGTAACCACGGCGAGCCCAGCCGTCGCGCGGCAGCATTGACGATTGATGAGGTGCGGCGGCTTTGCGATGTCTGCGATGACACGCTTGCCGGGCAACGTGACCGCGCTTTGTTTCTGGTTGGTTTCGCCGGCGCGCTGCGGCGCTCCGAGCTTGTCCGTATCCGCGTGGAGGATGTTGAATGGACCTCCACGGGCATGATTTTGCTGCTGACGCGGTCAAAGACCGACAAGGAAGGACGAGGCGCCGAGATTTCCATAAGCGCGGGCGCCCACGAAGCGATTTGTCCCGTCAAGGCTCTCAAACAGTGGATCAAGGCTGCGGGCATCCGATCCGGGCCCTTGTTCAGGAAGATCCACAGCTCGGGCAGCCTTCTTAACCGGGCGATGAGCCCTGACGCCGTCCGGCAGATTCTTCTCAGGCGCGCTGCCATGACCGGCCTCAAGGGCTCACGCCGCCAGCCGATCAGCCCGCATGGATTAAGAGCCGGATTCGTCACGACAGCTTACCGGAACGGTGTGCGCGATGAGGAAATTATGGAACATACCCGGCATCGCAGTTACGAAACTATGCGCCGCTACATACGCCGGGCGAAACTAGGCGCCAAGAGCGCGACCGGAAAGTTGGGGCTGTGATCAGACTGTCTACGATTAAGGGTAGAAATTCTACGAATTAGGGTGGAAAAATCGGGATTAAATTTGTTGCTAACCGCAGATTCTACGAATTAGGGCAAAACGACAACGACAGTAACGAGCCCCATGAATCTCCCCTGCTTTAGACATGATAATGTATTTTATCGTGTCTAGAAAGGGGTCTTAAGTTATTGATAATTACGACTTCTCGTTGTTCTCATTCAAAACCCATGGCGCATGTGAAAAAATATTGCCATACGATCGGAATGAACAAACGCACACCTTATACTCTTCTAGCGTCAGCGGGAGACCCCCCGGCTCTGCCGGGGTGGCAGTAGCAGTTTGACGTCTACTGCAGTCCATCA
>PSRH01000195.1 GCA_003175915.1 Candidatus Melainabacteria bacterium
GTAGGAGAAACAGGTGCCGGAAAGACAACGGTTGCCCATCTCTTATTGCGTTTGTACGATTGCAATCCTGGTCAGATCTTCCTGGATAAAACAGACATCCGCGACTTTACGCTCGATTCTATCCGGAAGATGATCGCCTTTGTTCCGCAAGACCCAATAATTTTTGATGACACTCTGCATGCCAACCTGTGTTATGAGCTGGACCATCAGCCAAGCAAGAATGAACTCAATGATGCTCTTGCCGTCGTGCAACTGACCCAATTTGTCAGCAAGCTAGCGGATGGTCTTGAAAGCAGCCTGGGAGATCGGGGCGTGCGATTATCCGCCGGACAGCGTCAAAGAATAGCCCTTTGTCGGGCGCTTTTGAAAAACGCTCCCATCCTGATCCTGGACGAAGCAACAGCATCGCTTGATCCGCGCACAGAAGAGCTAGTGATCAGTGCGCTGCTTAATTCTGTTAAAGGGCGAACTACTTTGCTCATCAGTCACAAGCTTTCGACAGTTCGTTACGCGGATCACATCAATGTGCTTGCCGATCATAAAATCGTCCAGTCGGGTAATCTGGCTGATTTAATCAGGGTAGAAGGACCATTTACGCGCTGCTTCAACATTGAAAAAGATGCGCCGCTCATGGCTTAATGGCGGCGCATCAAAATCTACAACTGATCTTTCCTAGTTAGACAAGATTAGGAAGCATTGCTGTAGTGGTGTTTCCAGTTATCGTCGCAGTGTGGAACTGCGAGTCGATAAAGTACGTCAGGTCGTGCGCACCGCCCAGATACCTGTTGTTGGTTATAGTGACGCTGCTATAGGCAGAGTTGCTGACTAATATTACCGCCAATACGGGGGGCGGAGGCACTGCCTTCGCAAAACCGGCATTGATAATCGTGTTGTTGGTGATCGCCAGTGTACCGCTACCTCCGCCGGTGTCTTGGATAGCATCTAAATTAGAGTGTTTGATAATGTTGTTGCTGATCGTCAGGTTTTCGACACCATTAAAGACGATGCCCTCGCTTGCGCCCTTAATGTCGTTGGAATCAATCACAATGTTGTTCACTGAGAATCCCGTACCGAAAAGGCCGATACCAAAGCCATCCGAATCCTTGAGTATATTGTGGTTAATAGAGCTGTTTTGCAATCCCAGAACCAAGATCGTTTGAGTGTTATCGCCGGCGAAGACGTTGCGGATAACGGTATTGTTTGCTTGGTTACCACCGAGGTCGAACTCAAGTCCAATTACCGCTTTACCGTCAATCTGATTGCGGTCATAACAGACATTGCTCGATCCGATTGCATAAAGATTAGTGTTATCGGCCTTATCCAGATCGTTATTCAACACGTTTCCGTTCGTGGAATAGCGTACCTGCAGATCTACGTTAGCAGGGCCTTCAATTCTATTATGGCACACCGAGAAATTGGTGGCATTCGTCACATACACCAGCGAGGCCGGCAAGCTACCCGAACTAGTTATTCGGAAATTTGTCAAGGCAGCTTTGTTGCCTGTTAGAACAATTTTGCTGCCGTTGGTGGCATGCAGACCTGTGTTGTTGTCGCCAAACATGACGACGCTATCGTCAATGAGATCAGCAGCGAAAAGATAGTCACCGTGAGGGAAAAACAAAGCTGCCTGCTGGGCCTTCGCTTGAACCAATGCACTATTAATGGCGGCGCTATCATCTGTTTGTCCGTTTCCTATGGCTCCAAAAGTTTTAACGTTCAGAGTACCACTAGCCGCCACTGGCTGTGTTACCGCAATCAAAGAGACAACCATCAAGACGATTCCATATATTGCAACAAAAGAAAAACCGCAAGACAGAGCATGCTTGCTCATAACCGCTCCTCCCTGTCAGAGTGTGAATGAAATTGGCTTGCGATACTAGCACAGCGCAAGGTAATTCACGACGACCGCTCTCTTCAATTAATAAGTGGGCAGCAGTTAGCAATCTCTGCAACCAGTAACGAGACAGCTCTTACCATAGCTCTTCTTAGTCGGCCCTTGTATACGCACGAGGCCGCAAGCTGTTTCGCTCTGTATTTCATCCTCATAAATAAGTACCTGGATGGCAATTTCTCTGCTTGCGTCCGCCATCCACCAAATTTTTGTGTATAGTTGAGGCGACAATCGTTACATTCAACAATTCAAGATGTGTGCCTGCCTTACTCAGCTATTCCACGCCATCTTCGTGATTATAGGGAAGCTGGATCGCTCAGGTTCATGATATCGAGCAGTCTACTCCTCTCGACATTCCAGGCAAATCTACTAACAGCATACTGGCGGCCGGCAGATCCCATCTTATGACGGCGCTCTTGATCATCAGCCAGCTCAAGTATTCGTTTAGACATTTCCTCAGTGTCCTTTTCTGCCACAAGATAACCGGTTTCTCGATCAGATACTGCCTCGGGAATACCGGCATGCCTAGTCGAAATGATCGGCAGGCTGTATGCCATCGCTTCCAGAATGGAGACGGGGAGGCCCTCCTGATCGTTCGTCAATTCATCCGTCAGTGAATGTTGCAGGAAGATATCTGCTTCCAACATGCGCCGAAGAACAAAGTCATGAGGTTGTGCACCAAATAATGTAACAAGGTTTGTCAGGCCATTCTTTCTCACAAACCGGTCTGCCTCGTCGGAAAGATAACCAGCACCCACGAAATCCAGACGCAAACGAGGATTTACCATGCTGGCTTTTCGGAAGGATTCAAGCAGGAGAAGGGGCCCTTTTTTTCTGACCATTCGGCCGACAGCCAGACAGCGCACCACATTCTTGTTTTTTCTTTGCATTGGTCCTGATGGTATATCCACACAACAAGGGACGACATGTAGTTTTTCTTGATCGAGTCCCAATTCCAAAAGACGCTCTTTGCTGTGGTTACTAACGACGATTACTCCATCCGAATCATTGAGGCGCAAATACCTTTGCGCCCAACCTTTTTCTTTTAAGCGGGTGAACACGTCATAACCGTGCGCATGAGGAAATATACGAAGACCCATTCTTTTTGCAAGCTCAAGCCACTGGACGGACAGATCCAAATACTCGACCATCAGTGTCGAAACACCATGCTCTTTCAAGAAAATCTCTGCCCGTTTCATGATTGGCTCATTAAGGGCTTCGGCGGGGGTAATCGGACCAAGAACAAGACAGGGAACCGCAGTGCTCCAACCGTTTTGGACGGTTTGGCATACAGTTACCGTGCTTCCCGGATATAGCTCGTCAATATGCTTGCGAATGAAGGTCTCAGAAGGAACGCCGATGTCGCGACAGACGATAGCCAGCTTTGGCCGGAGAGCAGATTCAACCAGGTTCTCTTTCTTATCCGCCTCGTTTGACAAGCAATTTCTGATCCTTATCTATGCCGTAAGCGATCATACAATCAAGCATACCGAAAGAGAACGCGGATATCCTAGAGACAGGCCAGAGTATTCCGACTGGACCCAGTTTTAGGTCCCTCTCCACAGCCGCTCTCACCATAGACAGACCGCCAAATAGTCCTTCTTGCTGAAGAAAATGCCGGTAGGTAGTCAGGTCACCCAGGCGTAAATGCTTCATGGCTAGTGCACCTTTTGATCTATGCATGATCTTGAGATACCGCAAGATCTCGCCGCCCTCTCTTGTACCATATCTGTGCTCGACGACGGCCGTACTGATTGAACTGAAAGGGAGTCCTGCCCGCCAAATTCTTATGGAGATATCTCGATCTTCACCAGAAGGGTACCTGGTATTCGGACCGAGATTGGTATCGAAGAGTCCGACCTTGGATAAAAGCACTTCTCTCCTGTAAGAAATATTGGCTCCCATCATGCCGTGCACGGTCTTATTCAGGATGTAATCGGAGCAATCGTCCCCGCCCCGCCAACTGAAATCGCCACCGCGGTATTGGGGACAATGAATCAAGCTATTATTCTCAGGCTGATTCTCCGGTGGTAACACCGGTCCACCGACCATGCACAATGATGGATTCTTAGCGTATGCAGCAATTAACTGCTGAGCCCAATCCGGTCGAGGAACGCAGTCGTCATCCGTGCACGCCACTATCTCTCTCTTAGACACGGACAATCCTAAGTTGATAGCCCGTGATTTTCCGATACCGGAATCACGGATATGCCGAATTCTGGGATCAGCCAACTCCGCAAGGTACGCGCTCAGTTCATTGGTATGTGATTGATCGACCAGGATCAGTTCCCAATTTTCTATTGTCTGCTTGCGGATAGCTTCGATAGCGTGGCGAGCCATATTTGGTCTGACCGTACAAATCAGAATCGAAAGGTTACTATCATTTGAATCAGTCAAAGATCGATTCCTTTCATTTCCGTCGCTTCCGTTTAAATTGCAAGCGATAACGTTCCCACTCCTTATCAAATCGACGGCGCGCTTCTTTCAAATATAGTCTCGTCTCAGACTTTACTTCATCTAAATCAAAGGGGCGATTGCGTAACCACGGAGCGTAGCCTTCAACTATTGAGCGTTCGGCTTCTAGTCTGATGGCATTTAAACTGCGCAATCTAAGGAATCGCTCGCGATAATTTGCTGCTTCTCTCCACTTGCTCCACGCTTGAGGAACAAATTCTTCAAGAAGAATGCGCCATTTTCTGACGATGTCTTCGTTGTTAAGCTCCTGAGCGCGTACCGCCCCGTGAGCCACCATCGCTTCCCTCAATCCCTTATCTTGCTTGAGACGCTGGATCGCTTCAAATAGCTCCTTCTCAGTGGTAACCTCTAAATAATCCAGCTCACTGCGCCTGATCAGTTTAAAGGCAGAGTCTTGTCCTAGAATTGCCGGTACTCCCGCGCGCCAGGCATTGAGCAATTTGGTAAACGGTTTATGGAAGTATGGTTTCTTTGTAAAGCTACGAACGCCGACGAACACGTCGACGTTACTGTAATCATTCCATAAATCGGCTGGCTGGATTGTCCACCGGACACCGATATTATTCAGCTCGCTCTGCCACTCCGGCGCCAGTAACTGTGGGGCAATCTCGCGCTTTGTATGACCAAAGAAAGCCGCATTTTCAAAACGGTCTCCTCGATTGGGATCACGACCGATTAACCCAGTCTGAGGCCAGAGAGGAATAAAGTAAGGAGACCAGATCGTTGCATTGCGCCGACAAAGAGGATCGAGTGGATTTTGCACGATATGTATCTGGGCATAAGGCTGTTCAACATTATCAGACTTTATGGAAACGAGAAATTGCTGCGGCGATGGTTTGAAATCGCGAGCTATGGTAGGTCCTAGACAGACTATCACACCTTCCGACGGTAAGTCCTCTACCAAACTACAAGCGAAGCCGCTTGCTTTCAGTCTCAGGTATGTCTGCAGAATCCAGCAGTAGATGCCATGCTGGAAGCCCGTCCAATAGTCGTCAGCCGTTTCAGGCCATGGTTTGGGAAACGGCACATAACCGGGCGGAAGATAAAAGAAGGTCGGCGGTTGGTTGCCCACCACAGTACCGACCACCTCCGTCAATAGCTAAAAGCGCTGAATTTCTTGTAAATTATACCCTGAATGAGGGCGGCCGCTTTAGCGTGGACCGAGCTGCCTGCGCCGCTCGATCGCTTTTTGATAACTAAGTTCAATGGCTGGCATAATCTTTGTTCCATCATACGTTGCCAGGATACGAGCGCGCGCCGCTGCACCTATGCGGGCTCGCTCTGCCGGATGCTCGAGCAAAGCAACAACTGCCTGCGCCAGATCTTCAGGACTTTGCGGCGGCACGAGAGAGCCGACCTCAGGCGAGTTGATAATATCCTTCATTCCACCGGTATTGGTGGCAACGACAGCTCTGGCCGCTGCCATGGATTCCAAAACTACGTAGGGAAAGTTTTCCCATATGCTTGGCACCACACAGACGTCGGCTTGCTTCAATAATTCCGGTACTTTGGAAGGAGGCACAGCACCGGCAAACTCTACAGCATCACCGTATGGCTCAAGCCAATCTTTCAAGTATTGCTGCATATCCTTTTCCTGATCGGGCGATTTCATTGCCCTACCCACCAGGCGGAATCTAGCCGAGGGTATTTGTTTGAGAACAAGGGGAATGGCTCGGGCCAGATCCAGCACTCCCTTTCTGTACTCCAAGCGACCGATGTAAGTGATTGTCTGACTCTCGGAATTAGGCTGGATCGCGAGCAAATCCGGCGAAGCAGAAAATGGCAGAGGAATGACCTGGATTTTGGATCGATCGATCAGCCACAATCTGGCGATTAGATCTGCCATATCGCCGCACAGCGCAATAATCTCGTCGGCTTCCAGGGCGTGCAAACGCTCACTGTCCGTAAGAATATTCATCCTGATAAAAGTAGGCATCCATCGCCAATAGGGATTCCATTTGCGTCTGGCTTTTTTGAGCATGATCGCCAGTCTCTCGCTCAAGCTGAGGCCAGGTACCCTATAGTCACACATGGTGTTGATTTCTTTTAGGACGATGCCCGGAGTATGCAGCTTGAGCACAAACGGAAGAGTAGGAATGAGCTGAAGAATTTGTCGGCAATGAGCAAAACGATCGACCCCTTCCATTACATCGAATGGCTGGATCTGGTGTCGCTTCAAGAATACTTCCGCAATCAAGGGACCAAAATCCCCCCGCTTCTCTACGACGACGCGATGAACTTGAACTCCGCCAGGTTCGATTTCCGTTCCAGCATTTTCGCTGCCAGCAGTAAAGACTTCGACCCCGTGGCCTCTTCCTAAAAGCAGCCGGGCCAACTGATAAATGTAAGTAGCAACGCCACCGTCTGCGGTATCCGGTGGGTACTCATAACTGACAAGAGCAATTCTCATAAGGATCTCGTCATGTCAATTGGAGTTGAAGCTCAAAACAAAACACACTTGAATCGTTTAGCCGATTGAAAGACTCGCTCAGTTGATCTGCTGTTATTATAGATAATTACAGGCTCCAGCAATGATCAGCTATACAAAGGCACCGCCACGCGGTCATGTGAAAGCACAGATATAACCAATGCGTATAGCATTCTTTGGACACGGGCAATTTTATCAAGCCAAAGTTCCCGCTTTAGGAGCAAGGGTTCATATTGAGCAATTGCTGAAGCGGATGATTGCCCGAGGGCATGACCTGTGGTCTTCTTATCCGCCTGATAATGTACCGGAAGTAAAATCCTTACCCTGCAATAGATTATCGCGGATTCATTTGCTGCAAAGCATGGATGCGCTCTATCTCAGAGTCGACTTTGAACAAACTCTCGGTTGGTGGTGGTTGATCGATCCTCTCCGGAAAATGTTTCCGGTGATGATCTGGGAATTCAATTGCGTCCCGGACTTTGCTCGTTACGTTCAAGAAAGTGAAGGGACAATCGCGCGCAACATAGCTGACTTCAGACGCTACGCGAAAGTCTGTGACCTGGCCATCTGTGTTTCGGAAACAATGGCTGACTACGCCAGAAATCGGCTCAATCTAAAAAACACCACAGTGATTCCAAACGGCTCCGATCCCCAGACCTTTCGGCGGGACCTGGTCAGCAATCATTTTTTCGACTCCAGCTATTTGAATGTAGTTTTCATATCTGGCTCAACCCTGCACAATCAGAATTTGAGCTTATTGACCGACGTCGCCAGAATATTACTGGCCCGACAAAGCAAGATCTCGCTCCACACTATCGGTCCTTTTTCCGACGGCAAGTCTTTTTTGCCAAATATGCATCTGCACGGCAGTGTCTCCTATGAAAATCTTCCCTACTGGCTGGCTTGCATGGATGTCGGTTTATGTCTTTACCCACCTGGTCCCTGCGAATTTGCTTCTCCTCTTAAGTTCTTCGACTACTTCGCCAGTGGGCTCACGGTAATTTCCACTCCACAAAGGCAGGTGGAAGAGATCCTGAAAAGCATCAATCAAACAGAAATGATCGTGCCTGCCGCTGATCCAACTGCCATTGCCAATCTGCTCATCGCCCTGGAATCGGATCGGCAGAAAGTGCAAAGACTGGGGCAAGCTGGTAGGGAGCTGGTAGTTAACTTCTACAATTGGGACAGAGTGACCACGGACACTCTTGCGGCCATCGAGGCCCTGAGATCTAGCCAAGAACAATGGTCCTAGCGCCTCATGTATCGAGGCAAGGTTGCTTTAGCGCGGGCAGCGAAGTGGCGAGCATCAGCAATTCTTGTAATGTATTGCCGACGGCTTTCCTGCATAACACTGAGGTAACCCCGCCAGAATTCTATATTGGCCAGATCTGAATGGGCCGATGAAGGCAAAAGGTTGCGAAGGGAGAATTGGGACAAGCGCAATGCTCCCCAGACGAGCCCATGCTCCCAGGCGAGACCGGCTCGTTCCCACAATCGCGGTGGTCTGGCAGCTTCGATCAAGGGCTCGAGGAAGGCGTGCACCATGCCTTGCGCGCGAGCAAGATTCTTGATGCTGGTAATGTTTGTGCGGGCATTGGCAATGTGGTGCTCTAAAACCAGATCATTTGTATAAAGCAACTTCCAACCGGCGAGAGTCAAAAACAAGGTCAGCTCCACGTCGCTACCTGGTCGACGTCCGGCAAAGCCTTCGGTTTCCGTAAAAATAAACCCGGTGTCTAGAATGTGTTGAACAGCCGCTTTCCGCAAAGTGAGCCCGGCGCTCCATAGCCATCCTTGTTCGCGGAAAACTTGCTCTCCGATAGCCAGTCTGAACTGCTGACGAGGAAACCATGGCGGTGGCTGCACGTCAAAGCTTGCCCTAGTGGCAACACCAAGGGCGGCAGCATCAGGGTTACACTCCATGATCCCAAATACAGTCTCCACCCAATTAGCCGGCACCCAGTTATCGTCATCGACAAAACTTACGTAGGAATAGCGAGATGATTCAATGGCTTTCAGTCGTGCCTGACGAATGTTAGGTTGCGGTTCGGAGACTATTCTCAAATCAATTTTGTCAAACAGTTTCCAGAAGGTTTCAGCGACTCTAGCTGTTCCATCAGTTGAGCCGTTGTCAACGATAACAACTTCCCATGGTATTGCTGCACCGGCATTGGTGGCTAAATACTCGAGACATTTCTCTATGCGTGTGGAGCTGTTAAGCGTACATATTGCGCAACTTATTCCAGCCTTTGTCACTAAGCGACCTTCCCCGGTTACCGGCTATGGCAGGACGACGATCGACGCCGCGGCCTTATGCTTCATGTGAACTTCCTGATCGACTGGCACCTTTTAAGGGCAAGGCAATCTTGCGACTTAAATCGGCACTCACCGACAGCTGGCGAAGCACTTTGCCGCCGTAAGAACTGCCGCTGGGAGGCTCGAACTCGAAGGTATAGATGCCGGCGGGCAAGGTTACCTGGCAAACGCCGTCCTCTCCCGTGTGCATCAAACAGTCGGTAGGATCGCTTAAACCATTACCACCCTCACCGTTACTCTTCATTCCGAGAGCGGCATAGCGGCTGGAATGCAATTTGCAGCGAGCAATCTTGACGCCGTCTTCCCCGGTCACCTCAAAATGTAATTGGCACCATCCCTGCCAGGTGATCTCAAAATTCGTATCGTCTTTTCCTATAGTAACTCGCTTAGCATTGGCATAGTCTCGATGAATGACCAACCAGTAAGTGCCCGGACAAAGGAAAAAACAATAGTTGCCGTCGTGGTCCGTGGTACCACTACTTATTGCTCTACGGCTGTTTACCTGGCCCGGTTTAAAATCGGATTCCATGAAAATAGAGACTTTAATGCCGGCGCGCGGGTTGCCGGATTCGTCTTTCACCCGGCCAAAAAGCGCCACTCCCTCCTCAAGTTTGAAGGTTGCATCCGTATCGCCTCGGACAGCAACTACGCTCGTAAATGGTGCTAAGCCGGTATATTCAATGCCATTGATCGTTTTAGTTGCGGAGTCCTTCGGATGGGCTAAGACAATGACGTGGTAGTCACCACCGGGCAGACTCAGCTCAATTCGTCCGCCAGGATCAGACTTAGCTATAAATTCCCGCTCCTGCTCGAAAGCGAGGACGCGCACCAGTGCGTCCGCGAGAACCTTGTCGTTGCAGACGACTTGTCCCTTTAATCGATAACCGGACGGCAGGACAAATCTTTGAAAGCAATTCTCCTTAACCTGTACGTTCTTCTGAATTAGTCCAAAGAGAAGGCTTTCCTTGGGTGGTTCGATCGAAATATCGTAGGGGCCAGGCTCTAAATACAGCTTGAAGTTGCCTCGCCCATCGCTCTTGCTCTCAGCCAGCAAGGGAAACTCGTTGACGAAAGGATGCTCCGCCGTCGCTGCCGGCACGACCGTGATAAGAGCGCCTTCTAGCGGCTGTGGTCCACCAACCACCTCACCATTGAATCCGACAAGAGGCGGCAACACCAAATCAAACTGCGCATCGCTTTCGACATCCACCACTCCTTGCTTGATGGCCAGGCTGGGGATCAGTTCATCCGCATCGATTTCCACGCCTGAGTTTTGAATAGCAAGGCAAGCTTCTTCTAAATAATCCTTAGCCTGGGAAAGATAGGCAATCTGAAATTTGCCTGGCGGAACAACCAGGCTGTATTCACCATTGATCGACACAGGCCCGGCGGTCAGATAGAGAGCCGGTTCGATGCAAACTGCGATTACGGCACCACCTCTTAACGGTCTGCCATCACTGCGAAAAGCTTTGCCTGACAGAAGCAAACCCGTGTTGAGATTGACGATAGAAGAGTTATTCGCCACCAAAACAGGTATTTCTTTCACTGCATGTTTTAAGAAGCGGGTAGACTCATCAGGAATTGCTTCCAGACGATAAGTGCCAGGGCGGACCGCAAAGGCGAACTCGCCCTTTGCATTTGTCTTAAGTTGCCCGACAGGATTGGCGTTTCTGCCTGCGACACTTAAGTGTGGCAGCTCATTAGTTTCGTCAAAGGCATCGAAGATCGATACGCTTACGCCAGCCACGGGCAGTCCGTGGTGCCGAACGACTCCAGACAAGCGGTATGAAACTTCGCCAGTTGTCATTTACATCCCCTTTAGATCAAATCTGACAACGACTGTGATTTTAACCGCTTTAGCCGAAACGGCCACACTGACTCGCCTTCAAATTTGCTTCAGCCCGTCTTCCACGGTCTGCCAGCCCAACTTCGTCACCACCGCCTTGACCGTGGCAAAAGAGCCGGTAACGACGATTTGCTGCGAGCCTTGGCGCCTTTTTTCCGCTTCCTCAAAGGCCTCGGCGATCGTATCGTGGATGCTGGCCCTGGCGCCCAGGCGTTCGGCGCATTTGGCCAGGGCGGCTTTCGGATAGCTGGCTCGGGGGAAATCGGCCTGGCTGGCGTAAACAATGTCGCCCGGCCTAAGCAAGGACTCGAGCATGGCAGCACCGTCTTTGTTGGCATAGCAAGCAAAGACAAAATGCATTTTCTCTTGAGGAAATGTTTGATCGAGGCTCGATCGTAGTGCTTTTGCTCCGGCGAGATTGTGAGCTCCTTCCAGAATCACACCTTGCCGTGGCAAGATCTGAAAGCGAGCCGGCCAATAAACATCTTTCAAACCCTCCCGAATTGCTGGCAATGAGAGGGTGCCACCATAGCTTCTATCTTTTAAGAAGTGGGCGCTCTTTAGCATCTCGATAGCGACGGTGACGTTGTCACGCTGGTAAGACCCCCTCATCCGGTTGTCGCCGGTGCCCAACAATATTTCCGCGCAGGATATGCTCGAGTGATCGTCGACCTGAATTTCTCCTGCTGAGGATTTGTGACAATCAACACAGGGTGCGTTTAGTTCTTTCGCCCTCGCTTGAATTATGGCAAGAGCTGGTGGTTCGGCTGAAGTAACAACGGGCGTTTTCGCCTTGATGATGCCTGCTTTCTCAAAGGCAATTTCTTCGATTGTCTCTCCTAGAATCTGCATATGATCAAGAGAAACGTTGGTAATGCCTGTTGCCATCGGTTCGGCAATGACGTTGGTGGCATCGAAGCGCCCCCCCAATCCGACCTCATAAACTGCTACATCAACATTCTCCTCGGCAAAGAAGATGAATGCCAGGGCTGTGAGAAATTCGAACCAGGTTAAAGGTCCGATGGCAGGATTATTTTTCCCGAACTTTTCAGACGCTTCCCTCAATGCTGTGGCGCGGCGGGCAAATTCACTATCGCTTATTGGCTTTCCATCAATATGAAAACGTTCATTCCAGCGAAGCAGATGGGGGCCGGTAAAGCGTGCCACCTTTAAATTTCCCTTTCGAAGTATGCTGTCCAGCATGGCAACTGTCGAACCCTTGCCATTCGTCCCCCCGATGTGAAGTGCCTTGATGGCATTCTGCGGTGAGCCAATCTCGCTTAGGAATGCCTCTATGCGCCGCAAGCTTGGCCGCTCCAGGGTTGGGGACAGGCTTTCAATGTAAGCGACGGTTTCTTGATAATTCATAAGCTGTTAAAATCTCGTCGATCAATCAAAGAGGAGTTAGCATTGGCGCTCTTTACCAAGAAGCACAAGATCTCCAGCCGACGCATTCATGAAGGTAGCATAATCAATCTGAGGATCGATCAGCTTCGCTTAGAAGATGGCAACACAACTACTCGAGAAGTAATAGAACATCCAGGCGGTGTTGTCGTCATCTGTCAGCCCAAACCTGATCAAGTCGTTCTGATTAAGCAATACCGTTACTCCCTGGATCGCGAACTGATTGAGTTGCCGGCCGGTCGCATAGACAACGGCGAAGAACCAATAGAGGCAGCCAAGCGAGAACTTATAGAAGAAACCGGCTACCAGGCGAAAAAATGGCAGTCCAAGGGCGTATTCGCAACCGCTCCTGGATTTTGTAACGAACTCCTCCACCTTTTTCTGGCTAGCGACGTTGCCGTTGTTGAGAGACAATTAGATGACGATGAAGAAATAGAAGTAATCACTCTACCTATCAAGCAAGCTTGGGCGCTAGCAACCTCAGGCGAGATGATCGACACAAAAACAATTGCCGCCCTGGCTTTAATCCTGCAAGAGCAAGCCTGAGGTGGGGGCTCTTCAGCAATTGAGAAATTGATTCGGCTAATGATATGATCCTATGCCTGGAAATTCTCTAAGGTTTGGAAAGAACTATGGCCAAGCAAAAACCGGTTCAAAGCGGAATGGGATTGCCAACGGCAGCTCTGCTCCTTATGGCATTTTTGGGAGCCATAGTGGTCGGCAGCAGTTTCGCAGTCATCAAGTACTGGCCACTGCCAGTTAGCATCACGCCTTACATGGGCTTCAGTGGCGGCTTCTGGTGGGGATTAGTTGTCGGCGCCATCTCCGGTCTGGTCCTGGGCTTTCTTGTCGACGACCATAATCTTGTCAAACCGAAATAGGGCCGGACGCGCCGGTTGTAATTTGCTTCCTCGTGATCGGCATCGAAGGTCCTGCCTTCGTGGGGGCGGCTTCAGCCGCCCGTATCCCGAAACAGCGGGACGCTAAAGCGTCGCCTACACGCGGATCTCGATTAACAATTGATACCGTATTCGGTATCACAAGAATAACTCCAAAAGATAGGCGGCGATACCGAAGGCAACGCTGACGTTGAGCGATTCTTTGCATCCTTTCATGGGCAGGTGACAAACCTGGTCGCAGTGAGCCAGCACTTCCGGAGAGACACCGGTAATTTCGTTGCCAACAACAAAGCAGAGCGGTTTGCTAATCGTTCCTTCAGCAAGTAAGTCGGGCAGCGGCCTGGACTTATCCGTCTTTTCCAGAGCCAAAACAGTCACCCCTCTGCGCTTAAGAGAGATGATAATATCCAAAGGATGGGCGAAATATTCCCAGGTAACACTATTTTCCGCTCCCAGACTAGTTTTGGCGATTTCTTTCCGGGGTGGACAGCCGGTTATACCGCAGAGGTAGAGCTGAGAAATGCCGGCAGCGTCCGCGGTACGAAAAATTGAGCCGACATTCATGAGGCTGCGAATATCTTCAATGATGGCACTCAAAGGACCTATGGGCTCGACAGTATCGGGAGCGAAGTGAACCTGCCCATGCTTTTGCCGAACGATCACATTGGCCAGCAATTTTCGCCAGATTTTGGAAGACCTGAGCGTACCCAGGCGACCACAGTGAGTACACTTTGCCACTCTTGCCGACGGATCATTCCGGTCGGTGCGGTAGATTAAGCGGCAGTCGGGATAGGGACAAAGGGCAAGCATGAGGTGGTCGATTGGTTCGGCTCTATAAAAGAATCATTGTCTGGGAATATCGGATCAATCGGCAGGCGGACTAGTGAAATACATAGGATAAAATTGCTTAGATTTCTTCCACTACTTTAGTGATTTTTCTCAGGCTCGGGAAGAAACTAATCAATACCTTTTGGATCAACTGCCCTTTCAAATCAAAATGCAAACTGAATCAAAACGAATAGAAGGAAGCCAGGCTGCTCCAGCGCGCCTCAGAGCCGGGAAAGAAATTGTCAAGAAACCGGGCCTGGCGCCCAATTTAAGCACGTATGAACAAGTCTACCGAAGCTTCGATTGGCAAGAAGCCAAAAAGGAAATAGATTACTTGAGCGGCGGCAAGCTGAACGCCGCCTACAATGCGCTTGATCGACAACTTACCAACGGACGCCGCAATAAGGTGGCGCTCTATGCCGTAGATGCGCATGAACACTTAAGAAAATATACCTTCCAGGAATTGGCCGATATGACCAATCGACTGGGCAATGCTTTGAGAAGCCTGGGCGTCAATCGGGGAGATCGCGTCTTTGTCTACTTGCCGCGCATACCAGAACTCTATGCCGCCACCCTGGCGATTGCCAAGCTGGGCGCCGTAGTGGGACCACTATTTTCCGCTTTCGGTCCAGACGCACTCAGGGACAGGCTGCTTGACAGCGAGGCAAAGATTGTCATTACGGACCGCTCCCTGAAATCCAAGATCGATGAAGTGCGGCAGCAGCTACCCGATCTTGAACATGTGATCATAGTCGGCGCCGATCCCCAGGCGCTCCGTCAGGGAGAAATAAGCTACGAAAAGCTTGTCGAGCAGGCCTCCGACATTCTCGAGTGCCAGGCGATGGATCCGGAAGAACCTTTGTATATGCTCTATACCTCGGGTACTACCGGCAAACCAAAGGGTGTCGTCCATGTCCACAATGACATTATTGGCCAACACATGACATCAAAATGGGTGCTTGATCTGAAAGAAGACGACATCTATTGGTGCACGGCCGATCCCGGTTGGGTGACTGGCACCGTATATAGTATCTTCGGTCCATGGTCCAATGGTGCCTCCGTAGTTGCCTATGAAGGTCGCTTCGAAGCGAGCAACTGGTATCATCTCATTCAGAGACTGAAGATAACGGTTTGGTATACGGCGCCCACAGCTTTGAGAATGCTGATGAAAGCCGGCGATCAAATGGTTTATAAGCACAACCTCGACAGCCTCCGCCACATTCTCAGTGTCGGTGAACCGCTCAATCCCGAGGTTGTCCGCTGGGGCATGAAAGTATTCGGACTACCGATTCACGATAACTGGTGGCAAACCGAAACGGGAATGCAGCTAATCGCCAATCTCCCTTGTTTAGCGGTGAAACCGGGATCAATGGGCAAACCTCTGCCCGGTGTCCAGGCAGCCATCGTCAACGATGAAGGGGTAGAAGTACAGACCGGACAACTGGGCAGACTGGCGATCAAACCTGGTTGGCCGTCCATGCTCAGGGCAATCTGGCGCAACGAGGAGAAATTTCAGGAATACTTCCGGATTCCAGGCTGGTACACCACCGGTGACAACGCCTGGAAAGACGAGGATGGTTACTTCTGGTTTGTCGGGCGAGCCGACGACGTGATCAATACCGGCGGACACCGCGTCGGACCGTTCGAGGTGGAGTCGGCGCTGGTAGAGCACCCGGCTGTCGCCGAGGCAGGCGTGATCGGCAAACCGGATCCGGAACGCGGTGAGATTATCAAAGCCTTCGTTATTCTCAATAATGGCTTCACCTCTTCTCAATCGCTGATTGAGGAGCTGCAAGAGTTCACCAAAATGAAACTGGCCCTGCACGCCTATCCTAGAGAAATCGAAATAAAAGAGACCCTCCCTAAGACGCGCTCAGGCAAAATCATGCGCCGTCTTCTCAAAGCCTGGGAGCTTGGCCTGCCGACTGGAGACACCTCTTCGCTGGAAGATGATTAGTTAGGTAGCTGACAGTTCCCCTTCCAATAGAGGCGACACCCTCATGGGCAGCGTTTGGCAATGGGCGAGGGCGCCTTCTACTTTTGCCAATTGGCAACGAGCTTCTGGCATTTTTTATTATGGAGCTCAAGCTCAGCCCAGCTTGGCATCCGAGAACTCTCGAGAAGCGGCTGTCTGACGGAAACGGCAAAATTTAATCAATCTCTCTTCAAGGCGGGTGGACAGACGAAGATATTGGTGATAATTCTGTAATCAGGTTACTAAGATCTCGTTAATGTATTTTCTGACCACGTCTATTCAGTAGAGCGTGCGCAGATTGGTATTGGCATGGCGGCACGGGTTATGAAAGTTCGCAAAAAGCAAGGGCAACTGGCCTTTTACGCTGCGGCGCTAATTTCACTGATAGTCCTCATCCTCGGACTTTTTGCTTACGAGGTGTCCGAATATTGCCTGGCTCGTGGACAACTGCAGACGGCCGTCGAAGCATCCGCCCTGGCTTGCGAAACGACGCTTGCTTCCTCGGGCACGCCCAATAGCCAGAATAGCTTGAGCAATGCCTATCTTGCTGCCGCCCACATATTCCAACTGAATTCAATTCTGGGCAACTCGCTGGCTGGAGCCTCCCTCTCAAGCTGTGGCGACCCTCCACCTACGGCTGCTGGTGAAGCTGCTATTTCTTTCCAACTCTTAGATCCAATCACCTATCAACCTGATCCAAATCCGCTAGCTGGAGCAGCAGGCGGTGCGGTTATCCAGGCGACCGGCAAATATGCTTATATGCCGAGCTTCAGCAGATTCGTTGGTGTGACGATTCAACCAATCCGCCTTGAGGCCTCCATCTTGTCCGGAGTGCGGCCACTGGATCTGGTTGTCGCCATGGACGTCTCGGGCGGCATGGACGATGCCACACCTGTCACCCTGGTACACCGCTATTGGGACTTCGATAACAATTATTCGCCACATCATGTCGTTTATATGATTCCTGATGCTCACGGTGATCCCAATCAGCCGGCAGAGGGTTATTTAGGTGATTTGTTCTGTTATCAGGCGCCCAACGTCAATGGTCTCTGGCCGCAGGGACTGCAGAATGGCGCACTACCTACGCTTCCTAATTGCCAACAAAAATTCAGCGAAATTCCCAACACTGCCACCTGTAAGCTGAGAAGCAATGGCACAACGGACGCCGGCAACCCTCCAGGCAACTACGTCGCCGCTTATGCCGGAGACAATGGACCATCAGGAGGAGGTCAACAAAACGGCGGCAACGTGAATGCTGACGTAAACGCCATTGCTACTTGCGTGCAGGCCGTCGATAACGCCAGCGCCGGAACAACTGGCTTCGGATGGGGCGGTCCTATTCCTGACTCTGTCGGTGGTTTCGTTCCACCAGATCCGCGCAATCAACCGATGATCAATCTTACCCAGGCCATCTATCAAGGAGAGCTGCACGGCATAACCGGGCAACAAATCATTCAAGCATTCAATGCCGGCAATGCAGCCGCGGCTCCCGTAGCCAGCATGTACATTCAAATGACCAGCCCGAACTCGGCTAGCATGGAGTGCTTAGTGCCGGCCGGCCCACCTTTCGTGCAAAATTCCATATCCGGCTTCCCGTCGAGCTACATTCGCTATGGCATGGAGTTTGCCTCAGGATCAACTGCCTCTGATCCAAATGAGGTGTTGTCCCCGACCGGAACCCAGGGACCAAGCACCGGTAATGTTCCTACCGTTAGCTGGGGTCCGACATTTAGCAATACCTTTACCGATATCGTCGTCAATCTAGACGGCAAAACCAAGTTCGATTCATATACGTCGGGTGTCTACAATTTCCCGTGTGTCGGCGCTCTCGTCGAAGGATCAAGAGGCACTCTGGACGATCCGAATTTAGCAACAGGCAGCGGCCTGGACCTAGGCGCGCTGGGCGGTATCACGCCGCAAGCCGGCTATCAGGCTGCCTACCAACAAGCAGCACTTCTGCAAATTCAGCCCTTGCGAGCGATTGTCACCACCCTTCCTAACTTCTTAAATCTGGCGACCAAGGTTGGTGATACAAATCTCGGCTTCTCCTCATTTAACGATACTGCCGGTACCGCTCCCACGCAGACTTTCCATGATGCAAACATTTCGCCCATCTACCCGGCTGGCGGTTCAAACAACTATCCCCTACCGGGAATTCAATTGGGAGCGAACAATATCAACGCAATCACCGGTGCTTTGCCGGGCTTGCGAGTGGGCGGCAACCGAAACGTTGCTAAGGCGATTCAAACAGCACGGCAACAGCTGACAAGCAGGGGCCGACAGAATTCGCAAAAAGCGATATTGCTTATCGTCGATGGTGCTCCGGAGGAAAACCTCAACGGCGCTGTAGATCCAACGACCGCACTTGCCGACGCCCGCGCTCAGGCGGTACTGGCCAAGCAAGACAGCATTGCCATCTTCTGCGTGGCGGTGACATCCGATGCCACCACCCAAAGTGCTGAGGCAGCAATCTATAATGATACCAATAACAACCCAACCAGCGGCGGCCTGTCAGCGATAGCCGGCCGCGGTGGGCGTTTCTACCAGGTTCAATACAGCGGTGCCAGTGGCGCCCAGACCAACCTGACGAACGCCTTTGGCAATGTCCTTAGGCAACTTGTCAGTCTGATGCGAAAGTAGAAAGTGCGCTTCCTCTGCTACAAGCTAGCGTTGGAGCTGGCTCTGGCAAATTCATTTAGTTTTACCTGTTCTTTCCGCCAAACCGGTTTATCATCAACAATCAAAGATCTTAAGCCAAAGGCATCGTGTTCAGATAATTGAACTCTTTGGTTTCTTGATGCGTCATGGAATATAGCCAGTCGAGGTAGGTAAGGACGGCATTAAGCTGTCTAATAAATCTGTATCCGTTTGCCGACAGGCAAGGGTGATCAGTTGCCGCGCATTTGCCTCGAAAATAGAGGGAGCCGTCGGATTCCAATTAGATATGACTATTGAAACAGAAATACAAGATTCAAGCCTGGATAGATTGCCGCCGCAGTCGCTGGACTCAGAACAGGCAGTGATTGGCGGACTGCTGGTCAGTGGGGACGCCATCACCCGCGTCATCGATCTATTGGAACCGGAGCATTTCTATAGAAAAGCGCATACGGTTATATACGCTGCCATGCTCGACCTATTCGACAAGAATGAGCCGATCGATATAGTAACAGTATCCCAGTACCTCAAAGACGAGGGCAAACTGGAAAATATCGGCGGCCGTCAATACATAACCGATCTTTCCCTTTCGGTAGCCACCACGGCGAATCTTGAATACTACGCCCGCATTGTTCAAGAGAAGGCTCTTCTCCGCAGTTTAATCAAGGCCGGCACCGAGATTGTCAGTACTTCCTATGAAGAACCTGATGCTGACGCTGCTATAGACCGCGCTGAGCATCTAATTTTTAATCTGGCTCAGCGGCGCAGCATGCAGCAATTGATTCACATAAAGAATATCGTTGAGGCATCTTTTCAGCGCATCGAACAAAGATACGAGAACCGCGATTCGCTTTCAGGTGTGCCCAGCGGGTTTTATGATCTGGATGCACTTACTTCAGGGTTCCAACAGTCGGATTTGATCATCGTTGCAGCACGCCCATCAATGGGAAAAACTGCCCTGTGTTTGACCGTGGCGCAACACGTCGCTATCGATCAAAAAATTCCGGTGGCCATATTCAGTCTGGAAATGTCGAAAGAACAGCTGGTTCAAAGAATGCTTTGTTCCGAAGCATCGATCGATGCAAATCGTCTTAGGACAGGACATCTGCATACTAACGACTGGACGCATCTGGCTATGGCAATGGGTCGGCTTGGTGAAGCGCCAATCTTCATTGATGATTCGGCTTTGCTCAATGTTTTGGAAATACGGGCAAAGGCCAGGCGATTGAAAGCAGAAATGAAGGGACTGGGACTGATCATTGTCGACTATATTCAGTTGCTGCAGGGACGAAAACAAACGGATAATCGTGTCCAGGAAGTCTCAGAAATTTCCCGAAGTCTTAAGACACTGGCGCGTGAAATCGATGTGCCGGTGATTGCTCTTTCTCAGTTATCTCGCGCCGTAGAAGCTCGTCAAAACAAGCGCCCGATGTTGTCGGACCTGAGAGAATCTGGGAGCATTGAACAAGACGCCGATATCGTCATGTTTATTTATCGCGACGATTATTACAATCCGGAGAGTGAGCGTCGTGGCGAAGCTGAAATCATCATCGCTAAACAGCGTAATGGTCCAACCGGCACGGTCGATCTCTTGTATCAGTCGAGCATCACGCGCTTCTTGAACAAGGTACACAACCAATACAACAGCGTTTGAGAATGTTTTGGGCTATTCACTGAAAATCGGCACAAGCAAGAATTCATCGCTTGGGTAACCGATCACCGGCTGTTTTTCAAAAGCCAGAGCGGTGGTATCAAGCAATCCGATTGCTTCTGTAACTTCACTTGAAACAAGGATCTCATGCTTGTTCGGCAAAAGCGCCAGGGCTCCGGGAAAGTCAACGTCCAACGGTAATTTGATATCTTGCAACCTCTTGTGCTCGGCCAAGTCAAACACGCTTATAGTATTGTCTTTAGCGTTAGCGACAAACAAACGTTCGCCGGTCTCGTCAAGAGTTAGGCCAGTCGGCGCAGCACCTGTTTTCAGGGTTTGTACCACCTGATGCTTGATCAGGTCCACGACCGAGACAGTATTGGAAACACGATTGGACACGTAGGCACGCTCGCTGTTTGGACTAATGGCAATGGCGTTTGGTAACGCACCCACGGCAACCGTCGCCAGCACCTTCTGATTTTGAGTCGAAATAATGGTAATTTTCCCTGCCGGCGCATTTAAAACAACCACGGCACTGCCGTTAGGAGTGACAGCCAGGCGCGCCGGTCCGGTGAGAACTTTAGTGTGAACCAGAAGTCTGCTGTTTTCAGCCTCGATTACCGCCACACTGCTGGTCGCACTTTCGGAAACATAGATCAGCTTGCCGTCAGGCAAAGCAGCTACGCCCTTGGGAGCACTGTGGGGAGGTAAGTTGATTTGCCCGATGAACTCGCGGCTGGTGGGATCAAGCTTAAGAACTCGATGTTTCGACTGATCCGTAATGTAGAGCACGCCATCCGCGTAAGCCAGTCCGGCCGGTGTTCCTTCCGTAGGAAATTCGGCGATCTTGGCAAAAGTGTTTTCATCCAGCAAGGAAACTTTGCCGGCCTTGGGTGAGCTAACAAAAATGCCAACGTGTACCGGTCCGTTATGGCGGGGTTTTCGAGGTTGCGAAACTGAGCTTGGTGAATCCGTTTGAGGCACATCTGAAAAGGTAACCGGGTGTTGTCCCACGGCCGGCTTCAGTATCGTCGGTAGAACAAAATCCTCCGGAACGATCAAATCAGGAGCAAACTTGCATTCCAGCAAGGACTTTCTTAAGGTATCGGGCAAATCGGCCGGCACCACCAGGGTTTGTTTGGAAGCACGCTTGAGGACTTTCAAGTAGAACCAACCATTGCTGAAGCTGAGAAGATCCGGTTGCGAGGAATCAGGATAGACACCCCTGAGGGGCGTCTCCGGGTGTTTGATCGGCTGAGCGGTGCCGGCCATAAGGGGGATATAGAGGTCTCCTGCTTTCGTTTCGAGCGCACCATCTAAACGGATTTTGGACTCAGGAAACATTTTCGTCAGAGCTTCTCTCAAGTCGCTCGGCAGTTTGGTGGCACCAGCCGGTGGCAGGGCCAGAGCGAACCCTAAAAAAAAGCAGGCGGCAAGCGACAGAAAGCGCTCTAATCCGCGCATCCATTGAGGGCGCCAACTACTTATCTTCGTGCTCGCCATTCTTCGGTCTGAATACCTCGACGATTCTTTCAAAAAGGGATGGATCTTCCTTGGTTTGTGATTCGTCTTGCTGTTTATCCAGATCGTCTCCATTCTTCGACGGCTTGTCGTCAGGCTTGCCAGAAGCAATCGGCTTATCTTGGGCAGAGGCTGGAGATCCGGCTTCAGGAGCTGATTTATCGGGAGCCACGTTTAAAGACTCCGAGCGTAACTGGGCAAGCTTCTCCAGAAGTTTGCGCTCTTCACTGCTCAGTTTAGTCGGAGTCGTAACCGTCAAATGAACGAGTTGATCACCACGCCGCGCCGGGTTGCCTAAGCGAGGTACGCCCAGACCCTTCATCACAATCATTGTGCCGGTCTGGGTTCCAGGAGCAATTTTCAGAAGCTTTTCACCCTCTACAGTTGGCACTATTATCTCGCCGCCCAACGCGGCCATGGAAAAACTGATCGGCTGATTGTAATGAATGGTGTCTCCATCCCGGACGAATTTTTCGTGTTCTTTAACGTGAATGATGATGAACAGGTCGCCATACGGACCGCCGCGCCTGCCCTTATCACCGGCCGAACTAAGCCTTATCCGCGAACCGGATTCAACTCCTGCCGGTACACTAAAATCGAAGTCGCGCGCCTTTTTCAACAACCCCTCTCCGCGACAATCGCGGCATGGTTTTTCGATCTTGCGACCATTGCCCTGGCAGGTTGGGCATTCCATCACTCTAATACTTTGCCCGAACCAGCTGTTAACTACCTGCTGCACTTGCCCTATACCGGCACAACTGGCACAAGTAGTGATATTGCTACCTTGAGCGGCGCCGGTGCCATCGCAGGTGGTGCACTCCTCCATGCGCTTGATCGAGACTTTTTTGTCTACCCCGAAGACCGCATCGAGAAATTCGATTTGTAAATCATATTTGAGGTGGGCACCCGGTTCTGGCCCGCCGCGCCTGCCTCCCGAACGCAGTCCTCCGCCGAAAAACACCTCGATAATGTCATCTATGCCGAAACCAGCAAATGAACTGAAGTCGATGTCGTCAAAGCTGCGCGTGTTCCCTTTCACGCCTTCATGACCGTATCGATCATAGAGAGCGCGCTTTTGGCTATCGAAAAGCACATCGTAGGCTTCGCTAAGCTCCTTGAATGCCGCTTCATCGCCGCTGCCTTTTACATCAGGATGAAGCTGTCTGGCACGGCTGCGATAAGCCTTCTTTATCTCTTCAGGAGAGGCTTTTCTGGAGACACCTAAGACCTCGTAATAATCTCGTTTGGCCATCGTCGACAACGGGATACCTACGCCTCCCCTACGTGCATAATCAATTTTCTGCTATTCATCCGAGGACTGCCTGTCAGCATAAGCCTTCATTTCCGCCAATTCAACAGAATTTTCGGAAGCTTTCTTTTCTTCGTCGGTGGCCTGGGGCTTATCGGCAGACTTGCTAGCTGAACGCTTGTGCTCCCCCGATTTCCTTGTTGACGCGTGCTTTTCCTTTTCGTCTTCTACGTCTTGATGGGTTCTTACTCTTAAATCGTTGGCATTGGTTCCGACCGTAGCATCGAAAGCAGGCAACTCCGCAGTGGCGCTGGCCAGATCATCAAACTTGCTAGATTCTTTCTCCTCTTGGGAGGTTTCCCTGGTTTCTATTTCTAGCGGAGCTACCTCCTCCTTTTGGACAGCAGGCGCGGCCTCTTCTTGGCGCTCCGCTATTTCAGCTGGCCCAGCCGCTTCGTCCGCTTCTTTGTGCTCCGCCTTGCTACTTGCTTTGGTGGCGACGTTTACCAACGAGGGTCGAATCACCTTATCGCGCATAAGATAGCCCCGGCGCAGATCGTGAACAATAGCGCCTTCCGGCTGTTCGTTCGTCTCGATTTGTTGGACAGGCTCGTGGAATTTCGGGTCAAAGGGCTGACCAATAACGTCCATCGCCTTGACGCCCATCTGCTCAAGACATTTTGTGAATCTGTTGTAAATTAACTTCAAACTCTCCAGAATATTGCGCGCTTCCGATTCAGGGGTAAAGCTTCCCTGGGCACGGTCGAGGTCGTCCACGGCCGGCAAAATACTCTCCACCGCTCGTTGAGCACCCAATCCCAGCAACTCTTCGCGCTCACGTTCGGTTCTCTTGCGAAAATTGTCGAAATCCGCAGCCATCCTCTTGTAAAGGTTTTCTACTTCATTCGCCTTGGCCTCAATCTGAGACATCTGTTGCTGCATGCTCTGGCAATTGCTGCAACCCCGGGCACCAACACCTTCAGGGCCTAGCGGGCCGCCACCTATGCCAAAATCATCGGGGGCCACGTCTTCTCCAGCGTACATGGCCCGATAGAAAGCCTTGGCGGCGTTCATTCGAGAGTTGCGTTCTCCGCCTTGCGACTCGGCAGCGGCTCCAGCAGGTGCTGCTACCCGTTCCTGACCGCCGCCAAGGGAATCCTCCGTTTCGTTATCCGACCTTGCCTCGGATGATTCCTCGGTTTGATCCTCTTTGTTTAAGCGATCTTCTGCTTCCTCTGCCATTAACCCCTTCCCCCAAACTCATCTTGACATGAAAAGTGCTGTCCCGGTGAGTAGTAAGTTTGCTCGCCCAGGTCTTAATCGTACTAAGAACCTAAGAGCTACTTTAGCCCAAGCAACAATGGGCCGCCCTTATAATTCTATGGCACGTTCAGCTTAATTTAGTCAGTTTAGTCTTTTAACAATACTTCTTGGGCTGCCCGGCTCGTTTAAGGCTTGCCAATCAAGCCCAACTTTGATAAGCGCCTTCGCCACCGTCACTGAAACAGTCCGGTATTAGGCAAGATTTGCTTGAAGAAAAGGATCAACGAAGGTCCCAGAACGACAAGCAAAAGCGCCGGCATGATGCAAAACCAGAGGGGGAAAGCCATGTAGATTGGCAATTTCGCCGCTCTTTCCTCCACCTTTTGAGCCAATTTGGCGCGCAACCATTCGCTTTGCCCGCGCAAAACCTTGGTTATCGCCAGACCAAGCTTGCCTGACTGGTTAAGCGAGGACCCCAAAGTTTTTAATTCATCGACGCCGGTGCGTTTATAGAGCTCCAGATAGGCGCGCTCTCGCTCCATTCCGAACAGCATGTCCCGGCACAAATGGATGAGCTCCTCGTTTAAGGCCCCGCCAAGTACGGTGTTTTCAGCTGCCACTCGCTGTACTGTTGCATCCAAAGATAGTCCGGCATCAACGCAGAGAACCATTAAATCAACCGCCTGGGGAAGAGCTTCGCGAATGGCTCGTTGCCTGCTTCTCACCATGAGAAGTAAAAGCGCGTCGGCGACAAAGAAGACGAGCACAGCCAAAAACAGCGAAAGCGGTATGGTGACAAAGACAGCAGCAACCAGGAAAACCAGGCAAGCGCTGTAGAGCTTGATCGAGGAAAGGCTTTGGAAAGCGTGATTGCTACCGCGTCCGGACCAAGTGAGTAACTCTGTCAGCCAATCTACATAACGGCGGGGACAGGCATATAAAACCGTGGTGGCCGGCCGGCTAAACCAGTCGGGAAGATAGAATTCGCCTTCCTGCCGGTAGCGAAAAAGCAATAAGCCCAATACTCCAGCCAGCAAAAATTCAGGATAATTTGAGAAAAGATTGATCGGCATCTTAGACCCTTACTGTAGATAGTTTCTTCATAACGATCACACCTACGACTTCCAGGAATATCGCCACCATGAGCAGTGTCCTGCCCAGATTGGTCTCGATGAGAGGATTGAGATAACCAACACGGATCGTGTTCAATGTCAGCGCTAGAACTATGGGCAAAATGCCAACTATGAGAGCCGACAACCGGCTCTGGGCCGTAAGAGTTTTTACTTGACTGGCCAGCTTCAGCCGTCCTTTTAAGGTTTGATTGGTTTTGTCGATTAGATCGGCCAGGCTACCGCCGACTTCTGCGTGAATGGCGATCGCTCGCCTGATCAGATCGACCTCGTAAGAGTGGAATTTCACCGCCGTATAACACAAAGCCTGAGCTAACGGTTGGCCAACGTTCATACGCTGCAGGACCTCCTTGAACTCACCACCGCAAGGTTCCGGCACCTCTTCACCTACCGTCTTGACGGCCTGCGGCACACTGTGCCCGCTGCGCAGGACTGAGGCCATCAAATCGATGGCATTGGGCAGTTGCTCCACGAATTTCCTTCTTACCTGGCTGGCCTTAAAGAAAAGTACGCCGGCAAGGAGCGCAGCCAGAACCGCACCGGCCAACAAGGCTAGAAAGAAATCGATTGGCCATAACAGTGTAAGAGCTAGGGGCGCTGCCAAAAGAAGCATTTCAATCAGCCAAAAGGATGGCGAGCGTCCGGGTAAGCCAATCAGTGAGAGCCAGCGTTCTACTTCTTGATGAAACGCCATGCGCTTGAAGCGTTCTGGTATTGCCAGCATCCCTGCCGTATCCGTCTTAGGCAGTCGCACTAACTCTACTTGGGCGTTGGCATGATCGGCCCAGGCGAGAAGCCGCTTGGCAGTTAGACGGCGATTCCGCTTGCTGCTTATGTAGCGGGTCAAAAGATAACCGAGACACAGCGAAATGAGAGCCATTAGAGTGAGAGCTTCAAGCTTCATTGACGTTCTCACTCCCTAGAGCGGCCGGGAAAAACAGTCTGTTATCCAGATCAATGCCCGCCTCCCTGAACTTGTCCTGGACATAGGGCCTGATGCCGCAGGCAAAGTGCTCACCGACGACGTTCCCGGACGAATCGATGTGCGATTGCCTGAACTCAAAGAGTTCCTGCATACTGATCACGCCTTCCTGTACGCCGGTTATTTCACTGATGCTGACGATGCGCCGCTTGCCATCAGGAAGCCGCTTAATCTGGACAACCAGGTTGAAGGCTGAACCAATTTGCTCCCGGATGCTTCTTTGGGAAAGCTCGATCCCGGAAAGCAGCACGAGCGTTTCCAACCGGCTGAGGGCGTCTCGGGGCGTATTGGCGTGAACAGTGGTGAGCGACCCTTCGTGCCCCGTGTTCATGGCTTGCAGCATGTCCAGTGCTTCACCGCCGCGCACTTCGCCTACCAAGATTCGATCCGGTCTCATCCGCAAAGCATTTTTAACCAGCTCTCTCTGGCTAACCAGGCCCTGTCCTTCGACGTTTGCCGTGCGCGATTCAAGGCGAATGACGTGACGCTGTTGCAGTTTCAATTCAGCCGTATCTTCAATAGTGACGATCCGCTCTGCGTCTGAGATATGGCGAGAGAGTACATTGAGAAGGGTGGTCTTGCCGGCGGATGTACCGCCAGAGATCAGGATATTCAGCCGGGCTTTGACGGCACAGCGCAAGAACTCAGCCATATCTATAGAAAGCGTGGCTTGCTTGATCAGATCGTCCAGCTCAAACCCTTGCTTGCGAAAACGCCTGATCGATAATACCGGACCATCGAGGGCCAGGGGAGGAATGATGGCATTGACACGAGAACCATCGGGGAGCCTGGCATCGACAATCGGAGACGATTCGTCAATGCGGCGGCCAATGCGGGCAACGATTCTGTTGATCACATGTAATAAATGGTCGTCGTCTTTAAAGTGGATGTCAGTTTCCACGAGGCGACCATTTCTGTCTACCCAGACGCTATCGCAATTGTTGACGAGGATATCGTTTATCTCTGGATCGGAAAGCAGTGGTTCTAAAGGACCAAGCCCGAGAGTTTCATAGAGAACATCTCGCGCCAGCTTTTCTCTCTCGGCTGCGGAAATGGGTAAACGATCTTCGTCAAGGAGAACATGGACGGCGCGTTCGACAGCACTTTCAAGAGCAACTGTTCCATCCAGTTGCATAAGAGCCCTGACGTCCAGATTGTCGATCAGTCGATTGTGGATTTTCGTTTTGAGAGCTTGATAGGAACTGGCTTCATTTGAGGAAATCCGACTGCCTGTGCGCTTGCGTTGAAAGCTGCTGACTGCCGCTCCGGTCGTCAGGCGGTTTGAGCCCTTTGCTGCCCGGGAAGATTTCGCCTCCGTATTTGTTGAAACAACTACACCTGAGTCGCCGTTTTTTTGGTCGGACGACTCCCTCTCAGATGCAGTCTTCCTACTATCTCTTAACTCCTCTCTACCGGGCCCGGCTTCACTTGTAGCAGCAGTCGATTCTGGAGGGATGCTCTCCTCAAGAACAGCGGCCGGACTCGGCGAATCCGAACGTTCGGATGGATCAGTGAAGAGCATGCGTCTGAGTTTGGACATTTGATTCGTTCCTGCTTGATCGAGAAGCTATTGCTGAACAGGAGTTTTCACTGCCCGAGCGTGATTACGCTCTTTCATTAAGGAGGCCAGCGCCCTCACTGCTTTCGTATACGGATGATTGGGGCGCTCGAGAACCAGTGGCTTGCCGCTCAGGCAGCATTGTTGCAGCGCTTCATAGGCATTCGGCACGCTCAAAAGGGTCCATCTAGGAAAATTGCCGGACAACTGGCTTTCGACCTCACGCAGCCGTCCGCCACTCCTGTTGATCACCATTAGAACTTGGGCAGGGTCGTACCCGAGATCTTCAAAGTGGTTAAGCCATCTTCTTGCCGCAGCCACTGAAGTTAAATCGGGTTCCATTACAAGAATGATTTCCGAACAAAGATCGAGAAGCTCGACCAGGTGTCTGTCAATCTCCTTGGGAAGATCGATCAACCAGAGCGGCGAAAAGGTGCTGATTTGTGTGAGCAAGTCGGGTAGAGAGCCGCTATCTAGGGCAAAAGCACCATCGCCATCGCTTGGCGGTGTCAGGAAACGCGGCGAATTCTTCAAGCCTTCCAGGCGGTAAGTGCAGGCCTCAAAGACGTTGGCCTCAATATGATTCCCTTTGCTAAACAAATCTGCAATCGTGTAAACAGGATCATGAGCCGTGAGGATGGAGAGGGCCGGCTGTTGAAAGTCTGCGTCCACAAGAGTGACCTGGGAAGCGAAGTCGCTCAAAGCCACCGTTAGGTTGAAGGCCAGTGTACTGGCACCAACTCCCCCTTTAGCACCGACAATGCCGACGATGGCTGACTGCTCAGCACCATTTTTGGTATCATGCCAGACGTCCGGACTGGTGTTCCCTGCCACCTTACCGTTAGGCCGGACAAAGAGGTTAAGCAACTTGGAAATCTGAAGGTTGTGCCCCATCGCCGGTGTTCTCGCCCGTGTGTTGAACATTGTCTTAGTTAGCGGGCACTGAAACGCTGTCTTTATGGCTGCCCGTGAAGACATCCACGACCCACTGTAGCGGTGCGGGCATAGAAGCCGGTGATTCAATCGGAGCAGTCGGAACCATATCTGAGGGCGCGGCAACCGCAGCTAAAGACACAGGCGGGAGGTTCAGTCGCTGTTCCTGATCGGCAAAGGCTTTGGCTGGAAGAAGATCGGCCTCGGAAACTCCGGGTAGCTTCTCGCAAACCGTTGTCAGTCTATTTCTCAGGGCCAGGTGGATTTTACCAACCTCGCTAGCTTCAGTAAGCATTTCGCTCTGTTGAGGTGTGACAGCAAAGGTAATGCGGTTTTGCTCACTGTTTCTGAGGACATTGCTGGTCAATGCCTCCCTGGGCACGGACATCAGTACCAGAACATCCTGAGCGAGCATTTTCGTAAACTTCTTGCCGTTGCGAAGCGAGGTAACTAGAAGATCGACACTGTCGCCGGTATGAATAGAGTGATCCACCAGAGCATCATCATCGAGCCTGAGGGTTAAGGCACGACGATCAGTTTGAAAATTGGCAGAAAGGCCATCTTTGCCAGGGAAAAGAAGCGATTCGGTAATTGGCTCTCCCTGATGAATGAAATGCTTACTGACCCGACCTGCCACATCAGATGATTTGGTAAGCATTTCGGGAGTGAAATATGCCCTGGGAATTTCCAAATAGTGGACACTGGTAAAACCCAAGCGTGTGCCCGGCAAGACGTCTTGCTGGGCGCCGACAATAAAAACTTTCTCCGGAGCTGCCTTAGGCTTGATCAATTGTTTGACAACCCCGACGGCCAAAAGAGCAAGAATGACCAGTAATAAAAGGCCAGTGGCCTTGCTGGACTTCTTGCGACTGACATTATTCTGCAGCAAGCGGTCTTGCGTCAGAAGTGGTGTTAAATCCGGTGCGTTAGTACTGACCAAGGGCAAATAACTCCAATAACGAGGGATGCCGAGGAAAGGGCGCCCCGGCTATCAAGAAAATTTCTTCTTAGCCAGGGCGCTCAAACTTTTGTTCTTAATTAGTTAAGCACCCAAGGAGTCTGATTAGCGTTGACGATACGTCCCGTATCAGCAACTCCGTGTGAACCAGGGCCACCCTGATAGTTAATGCTTTGCTGCATGTTGTTGAAAATATCACCGGAAATGTGACCGAGCTCACCCATTGCCACAAAGCAAACAGCCGCCACGCAGCCGATGCCAAGGGCGTATTCAATCATGCTCTGTCCTTTTTTACTGCGCTTCATTGGTATCTCCTTCGTTTCTCAATTGCTTAAAGTGCCTACTAAATATCAACGCCTGATTTGTTGAAAGCCTCTGTCAGCTTTAATCGCCGCCTGTGAATCAATGTCGGATCGAAGCTTGTTGCGAATCATTCTCAGTTACAGCATGAGGAAAGTTACTATTCATAGAATCGCAAGTCAATTAGATGGCCTTCATGTTAAAACCGATTCGATCGCCTAGAACCCTCATTGATGGAGGGGTCTATCATGCTATTGACGATCAAGCATTATGTCAAATGATACGAAAAGAACTGCGAACATTCGCAATTAACTATGCAAAGTTCTGGAGTTATTATTAGGAATGTCCAATTACCACGATGCCAAGTGAATATGAGTCAATCAGGTGAAACCGCCACTAGTCGCAAGTATGGACGCGCCGGCGATACGCAGCAGGCAATCGCTTCGATTGTTCGCGGCTTGCCAAAAGGGACTCACTTGACTGCCCCGGAAGTCTTCGAAAAGGCAAAAGCGATGGGCTTGGACATCAGCCTCTCCACGGTCTATCGAACTTTGAATCGACTGAAAGCGGTTGGCAACGTGATCACCGTTTCGGGCGAACGCGGCTTGAGATACGAAACAGCCGAAGAGGGTCCGGAGCACGATCATCTTATTTGTTTGGGTTGTGGATTGACGATCGAATTTGTCGACGAATTGATTCGCGGCTTCGGCAAGACAGTGGCACAGCGCAAAGGATACGAGCACAAATCTAGCCGCTTCGACATTCTCGGTTACTGCCGGGATTGCAACGCCAAGGACGAAGCGCACCGCTTCGAAGAAGCATTTCGATCGCTGAGCGTCGCTCTAGCAAAATTAGAAGAAGCTTCGGGGTTGATTCGCCAAACTCTGGAAAGCGCCAGGTCAGGGAAACAATTGAAGGCAATACGTAGCGGTGAAGCCTCCGTGGAACAGATCAAAGCAACTCTGGCAGAATGCCAAGCTGCTTTAGCTCTAATTTCTCGAAATACTACTCACCACTCCGTCGGATGAGACTTCTTGATTGAGCTGACTGACCTGCGCGTGCAATCGCCGCTTAGACGCCGCCAGGTCTTGCTCGGAGGCAACAATGATTTCCTCAAGATAATCGTCCGAGACCCGGGCCAGTCGTCTTATCTGGTCGCGTTTGCTAAGCATTTTGGGAAGCAGCCAGATGGCACCGGCAATACCCTGCAACCAGGGGAGCAGCTGCCCGCCCCGGATGATTACCACAGCCAAGTAGAAAGTTTGCCAGTAAATAATCTGCGGTAAAAATCGCCAGAGGAGCTTGGCTGGTATGTTTTTGACAATAGTATTGATGTTGTTCTGCGAGGACAGGCGTACCACCATCGGACTGTAGCCACTGCCAGTAGTGCCACAGCCGAGATGGTAGACGACAGCAGCGGGCACGTAGTAGCACTTGAATCCGGCTCTTTGTGCTCTCAGTCCCATATCAACATCTTCCAGATAGGCAAAATAATCCTCATCGAAGAGACCGATGGCGTCAAACAACTGGCGCCGGTACATGGCCGCACCGCCGCAAGCACCAAGGACGTAGCGTGGTTGGTCGAACTGTCCCAGATCCTTCTCCCTGTGCCCGATCCGTCCAGGCAGGCCGCCTCGCCGGTAGCCGTCACCGGCACCATCCAGAATAGACTTGTCGTCGTAAGCGAGCATTTTGCAAGCCACACTGCCTGCCTCAGGATGTTCGGATAGAGCCCGCACTAATTCTGCCAGCCAATCACTGTCTACAATCGTGTCGTTGTTCAAAAGGGCTACCAGGCTGCCGCTTGCTTGTAGAATACCGGCATTGACAGCAACACTGAAGCCAGTGTTATGGTCAAAGCGAATCAGTTTTACCCATGGATAATTGGTTTTCAGGAAGGCCACCGAACCGTCCACGGAACCGTTATCAATGACGATTACTTCCAGCGGCGAATAGGTTTGGGCAGCAAGCGAATTAAGACAACCAGCAAGAAATTTCTTGCCGTTCCAGTTGGGGATCACTATGCTGACGAGGTCCTGTGCCGACATTAACTCCACCTGAACTTTTCATGGAAAGACCAGCCAGTAATTCTAGCTTGTTTGATATGAAACCGCTCCATTTGCTTGGTTCTTCGACGTACCTCGGTTTAGGGGTGGCACCCTATTATGTTAGTCTTCCAGGCGCACTTCGCTTAACTTTACGGCAAGGCTAGGCAACACTGAAAAGCATTCAGCCCGCCTCATTTAAAAAACGGTATAATTCCTGCTTGCCTCATACCTCGCTACAACCCTTAGGCAAGTGTCTAATCAAATTAGCCATTCTCATAAGCCGGCACGCAGAGTATTACTTGTCACTCTGGAACCAATTTCCGACCGCATGGCCGGACCGGCTATACGTTGCCTGGAAATTGGCAAACAATTAAGCAATGAGTTTGAAGTAACCGTCTTCACCCCTCATCCGACCGACTTGGCGTTCCCTACGCAGGCCAACCAATCAATCAAATTAATTGGCGGCGTCAAGAAACCAGAAATAGAAAGACTGGTACGCCAGGCGGAGATCGTCATGATCCAGGCGAATGTGCTTAAGCCCTATCCACAAATTGCCAAACTGGCCGAGCATCTGGTTGTGGACTTGTATGACCCTTATCTCTTTACCATCAACGTGCAATACGAAAGCGATCCGGTCACGGCTTCCTCCAGCTTTCGCATGATGCACCAGGTCTTACAAGAACACATGCAGCAGGCGGACTTCTCGATTTGCGCCTCTGAGCGACAGCGAGATTATTGGATCGGCCGTTTCTGCGCTCTGGGCCGAATCGATCCGGCTATGTTTCATTTCGATCCTTCGCTGCGCAAGCTCATCGATGTTGTGCCTTTCGGACTACCGGCTCAGTCGCCCAAACGCAACGGTATTTCTCTGAGAGAGCTAATTCCGGAAATCGCGGCCAGCGATCTGTTGTTACTTTGGGGTGGTGGCATATGGGATTGGTTCGATCCGCTCACGGTAATCAGAGCTGTGGGTGAATTGTCCGGCACCATATCTAATATCAGGCTTGTATTTATGGGCACCAAAGCTCCCAATCCTCAGGTACCTCTTATGGAGATGACGGTGAGAGCGCAAGAGCTCGCCGAATCTCTTGGCCTCCTCAATAAACACGTTTTCTTTTTGAAAGATTGGGTGAGTTATGAGAAACGCGCCAATTTCCTTCTGGATGCCGATATTGCCGTTTCGGCGCATTTTGATTTACCGGAGACGAGATTTTCCTTCCGCACCCGCATGCTTGATTATTTCTGGGCGCATCGGCCAATCATCACCACGCTCGGCGATCATCTCTCTGATTTAGTCGAGGAAAACCAGGCGGGAATCACGATTCCCTACCAGGACGTCGAATCCTGGAAGCTGGCGATTGCAAAACTGGCTAACGACCGGGGCTTCAGAGAAACCTGCCAAGCAGGCGCGACAAAATTAGCTGAGCAGTTTTCCTGGCCGAAAGTGATTGAACCCTTACGTCAGTATTGCCGGACTCCCCACAAATTACCGCCATACAAAAAAGTGATCAAGCCTTCCCTCCTTGAAAGGGCGAAAGCCGTCTATTCAAGGGGAGGTAAAGAATTAGTCATTAAGCGATCGAGCGAACTGTTCAAGGATCTTTTGCCTTGAGCGATCACTTAAAATTAGGGATCAAGAACCTCCGTTGAAGCCGGTATTAAATGTTTTATCTGGAGCCGGATCAGTACCAGCCTACGCATGTTGGCGACCCGATCTCGACTGTGCCGCCACATCTAATCAATTTCTCCTGGCCTGCCTATGAAGCACAGGTCTTGTCTGGACTTGTGCCGGATTTAAAGTCGGCGGTGAACAGGTTAACCAAAAAGCTGTCCACCAGAAGGGTGCATTCCACTCGTGTCAATCTCCGCCGCTGGCAGGCTGTCGGTCAGATCGTCGCCAATGACGACTGGAAACTGGCTGAGTATCAGAAGTTGGATGAGAGCTTGAATAAGCTGCGTAAATCTCTGGGCAGGTTAAGGGACAGCGAAATCCTCTTGGAATTAGCCGACGATTTGAAACTACCCAGAAAGTTGATCCGCCGCTGGAAAGCTGAACGCAAAGAATTCCTGAAAAAGGTGGACAAGTGCCTGGCTAAAGCAGAGCCAATGCCGCAATTGAAATCTTTCGAACGCCTGATCAGAAAGCGCGAAAAGCAATTATTGATCCAAGAAGATCTTTCTCAATTTGGCTACGTATCAGCCTTCCATCACCTGGAGCCGCTTTTAGAGAGAATGGAACGGCAAACCCATGATCTGGAGCCGAAAGCCCTCTCGCCAGAGCAATTGCATCAATTGCGGATCATGATTAAGAACTGGCGTTATTTTCTCACTGAGTTCTACGGTTTGACCAATCTCCAATTGGTCAGAGCCCAGCAAGTACTGGGTAAGTTGCACGATCTCGACCGGCTCCTCGAAGTCTTGAAGGAGTCGGGGGACTTCTCCATGCTTGACAATCAAAAGCTCGAGCAGATCAAAACAAGGCGAAAAGATTTGCTTGAGGAATTCGATCAGTTCAGACAGAGCTTGCCATACGGCTTGCGGCCGAGCATCACGAGTTATGTAGAAGCAACTGGCGCCTGAAATAACTTAAGTCGTTGGGGCGCATCAGGATTGAGAGCGTTAGCGCAGAACAAGTAGGCATGCGCTTAATTAATGTTTTATCGTGGTTCCGGCTTTAATCCGGGTCATTAGCCATAAAATGGATAGGATCAAACCTAAGGTAGATCGAATGGCAATCAGGAAAAAGCTCACGATACTTGGATCTGGCTCGGCTGGGTTAACAGCAGCCATATATGCGGCCCGGGCCAATCTTGAGCCTCTGGTTGTGCAGGGATTGCAAGCCGGCGGCCAGTTAACAATCACCACTGATGTCGAGAATTTTCCCGGCTTTCCAGAGGGAATTCAGGGCCCGGAGCTCATGGAACAATTGCATAAACAAGCGGAGCGATTTGGCACCCAGTTTATATACGATAATGCCGAATCGGTCGATCTTTCTCGCCGCCCTTTCGTCGTGAGAACCAGCGCAGAGGAAATTCTGACGGACACACTACTCATTTGTACGGGCGCCTCAGCGAAGCTACTCGGGTTAGAGTCGGAATCTAAGCTCATGGGTCACGGCGTCTCGGCTTGCGCTACCTGTGACGGCTTCTTCTTCAAAGACAAGGTGGTTTTTGTGGTGGGAGGCGGAGATACGGCGCTCGAAGAAGCGATGTTCTTGACGCGTTTTGCTACCTCTGTCACGGTTGTGCACAGGCGCGATCAGTTTCGTGCTTCAGCAATTATGGTGGAGCGGGCCAAGAAGAACGAGAAAGTCAAATTCATTCTCGACACGGTTGTCGAGGATATCGAAAACGTGGAGAAGGGCGAAGTTACAGGAATCAAATTGCGCAATCTGAAAACCAAAGAGGTAACCCTGCACGCCGCTGACGGAGTGTTCGTCGCCATCGGGCACAAGCCGAATACGGAACTTTTTCGTGATCAAATTGAACTGACGGAAAACGGCTACATCGTAACCAATGGCGTTAAAACAAGCGTTCATGGCGTCTTCGCTGCCGGCGATGTTCAGGATGAGCTTTATCGTCAGGCGATTACAGCTGCCGGTACAGGTTGCGCTGCCGCCCTGGAAGCGCAATGGCTCCTGGAGTCCGAGGAGGGTGGTCAGTCCGAAGCGGGAAAGTCTGAGGCCACCGTCAAGCAAGTGGCCATGCGACAATCAGGCTAACCACTGTCCATGCGCTGCAGAATGTCATCGAGGCAGCCCGGCGATTCAAAAACTAAGTTAGCGGTGCACCACTGACAGGTGCGCCCAAGGAATCAGGCAAAACAAAAAAAGCGCGGCGCTACTGGTGCACCTGTAAGCACAGGGCAGGTATAACATGAAACCGACACAAACAAAGAACAGACTGGCAGGTGAAACGAGCACCTATCTCTTGCAGCACGCTGGCAACCCGGTTGACTGGTACCCCTGGGGAGAAGAAGCATTGAGGCGCGCCCGTAGCGAGGACAAGCCGATCTTGCTTTCCATTGGCTACGCAGCTTGCCACTGGTGCCATGTCATGGAACATGAGTCCTTCGAAAATCCGGAAACGGCCAAGATCATGAACGAACACTTCGTGTGCATCAAAGTCGATCGCGAAGAGAGAACCGATCTTGACGATATCTACATGAAGGCGGTGCAGTTGATGACCGGCCACGGCGGCTGGCCAATGACGGTCTTCCTTACTCCTGAATTGAAGCCATTCTTCGGCGGCACCTACTTTCCTAGTCAGGATCGGCACGGGCTGCCGAGCTTTGAGCGGGTACTAATCGGGGTCAATGAAGCCTGGAAGACGAAGCGCAAGGAAATCGAGGAAAGCGCTCAGGACATTACCAAGCATCTGGTAACCATGGACGATCTGGTCAGCCTCACGGAGAGAAGCAAGCAGGATACGGAGATAAAGCAAAAGGAGCTGATTCTTGCTGCTGCCCAAAAAATGCTCGCCAGTTTTGACAATCGCTTTGGTGGTTTCGGCAGCGCCCCGAAATTTCCCCACAGTTTTAGCCTCGATCTGGGAATGCGCTGCCAGTCTCACCTGACAGATGAGAAGCCCAGTCTCAAAGAATCATTTAGCGAAATGGTCGAGAAGACCCTGGATTGCATGGCCTATGGAGGCATCAACGATCAAATCGGCGGAGGATTTGCCCGTTATTCCGTGGACAGGCAGTGGCTCGTGCCCCATTTCGAAAAAATGCTCTACGACAACGCCCTCCTTTCTTCCCTCTACTTCGATGGTTATTCGCTTACTGGGCGAGAATACTGGAAGCAAGTGGGCGAGGGTGTTTTGCATTTCGTTTCCCGCGAACTGTCAAGCAGTCACGGCGGATTCTATTCCAGCCTGGACGCCGATAGTGAAGGAGTGGAGGGCAAATACTACCTCTTCACTCTTGGCGAAATCGAACAAATACTTGGCTCCGATGCGGCTTTCTTCTGCCAGATCTACGGGGCTTCCAAGCAGGGCAATTTTGAACACGAAAGCAACATCCTGCATCTAAGCGATTCTCCCGAGGCGCTTGCTGGCAAACACAAGATGACCGTTGAAGCGCTTTGGCAGAAACTCACTCCCTTAAAGGAAAAGGTTTTGGCGGCGCGCCAAAAGCGCGTCCCCCCCGGCCGTGACGAAAAGGTTTTGACAAGCTGGAATAGCCTCATGGCCTCCTCTTTTATCAAAGGCTATGAAATTACAGGCAACGACAAATACCTTAAGACGGCCAAGGCGACGGTCAACTTCATCTTGAAGGAAATGGTCATCAAAGAAAGACTGATGCGCACCTGGGGACAGGGTAAGGCGAAATTGAACGGCTATCTGGATGACTACACTTATTTCACGCAGACCTTGCTGGATTTAGCTGGAGCTGATGGTGATTCTCTCTGGCTCACCAAGGCGATTTTCTTCGCCGAGGCTACCCTGAAGCACTTTAGCGACGGCCAGGGCGGCCTCTTCTATACCAGTGATGACCACGAATCTTTACTGGCTAGACCGCGCAGCCATTTTGACAGTTCCGTACCGTCGGGAACGTCGGTTGCCCTCTTCAACATGCTGCGCTTGGGAAGGATAACCGGTCATCCTCACTACGCTGAAAAAGCAGAAGCGTTATTGGCCATTTACCAGCCGCTTTTCAGCAAGTTGCCCGACCAGTTCGCCAACATGATATGTGCACTGGACTTTTCATTGTCGCCTTGGCCCGACATTGTGGTTACGCTGCCGGCTGGTAGCGCTTCAGGCAATCCGCTATTGCTAGAAGTCCATCGGCACTATCTGCCGAATAAAGTCGTCACAGTAAAAAATTGCCAGGCAAACACACGGGAAGGAGGCGCTGTGAAGGAGGCCCAAGAACCACTTCTAATCAAAGGAAAGGGGCTTGTGGCAGGAAAACCGGCGGTTTTCCTGTGTGAAAATTTCACCTGCGAAGAACCAGTGAGCAAGCTTGAGGAGCTGCGCCGGAGGCTGAAAAGGCAGGCAGCGCCTTAGGTGAGGACGGCAAACTGCTTTCTTTGTTGGCTGAGGCTTGGTCTGGGGCAAAATAGAGTTAGCGCGGCAGCACCGAGCGGCTAAGCTTACGGCATCATGTTAGAACGTCCTGATTGATTTGATTAGTTTGCACTAACGTGACGATAGATAAAATCACACAAGCACAGGTGTCCGGGGAGACGAGCCTTAGCGCGGTCGCCACTCAGTCGACATCGCTGTCGGTGTTGATCGTGGAAGACAGCCCTACCCAGGCGAAACTCCTCAATATCAGCCTGAGGCGACTGGGAGTCGATGTAGAGTGGCTGGGCACGCTTTCCGACGCACTCACCAGACTAAAGCAACCAGGCATCGATGTCGTTCTTCTCGATCTGTCATTACCTGATAGCACGGGCCTGGCGACCTTCCACCGCATTCATAACCTGAACGTGTCGATACCTATAGTAGTCTTGACTGGTCTGGATGACCAACGGGTGGCGCTGGAGGCGATGCAGAGCGGTGCCCAGGATTACCTGGTGAAAGGCCGCGCCAGTGACGACTCGATTGTCCGTTGTCTGCGTTACGCCATCGAGCGAAATCGCATCGAATTAGCTTTGCGCGAGTCGGAAAGACGGACTCGCCAGATCATCGAAAACTCCTTCGACGCTTTTATGGCGATCAATGGCAACGGCATTGTCACCGATTGGAATTTGAAAGCTGAAAAAATGTTCGGTTTTACCAGGAACGAAGCTTTGGGAAAACACGTCACGGAATTAGTCAGTCCTTCTATCCCTATGGAAAGGAAGTTGGACAGTCTGGCGCAAATCATCTCACAGGAATCCTCAGACATGCTAAATACAAGGCGAGAGACGCTGGCATTGCGCAAGGACGGCAGCGAATTCCCGGTGGAATATGGCTTTTTCCGGGTGAAGAGTAAGGATGGATATATATACTGCTCCTTCTTAAGCGATATAACCGAGCGGCAGGAAATCGAGCGAAAGCGCAAACAGATCAATCAAGAATTAGAACGGATGGTGCAAGAGCGAACGGCCGAGTTACAGCGTTCCAACGAGGAGCTGCATCAATTCGCTAAAGTAGCCTCGCATGATTTGCAAGAGCCGCTTCGTTCGATTGAGGGCTTCGCTCAGCTCTTGGCTAAACGTTATAGAGGACAATTGGACAAGGACGCCGACGAATTCATCGATTTCATTTTGGAGGGCACGGCGCGCATGGAGCAGCTTATTCAAGCCGTTCTAGTTCACTCCAGTATCGGGGAGGAAGCGGAAACTCTGGAAAATCCCATGACTGACGTAAATTCAGTGATCAAGGAGGTTTTGGCCAATCTCCGCCAATCAATCCAAGAGAGGGGCGCCACATTTCAAGTAGGCCCGATGCCAACCGTTCCCGTAACCAGATCGCAGCTGATCCAGCTTTTTCAGAACTTGATAAGCAACGCAATCAAGTATACTGGAGCTAATGCTACTCCGAGCGTTTCCATTTCAGCCGAACTAAATGTCAACGAATGGATGTTCTCCATCCAGGATAATGGTATCGGGATTGATAGCAAATATGCTGACAAGATATTTGATATGTTCGCTAGATTGCACGGTCGCACAAAGTATTCGGGAACCGGGATGGGTCTTGCCATATGCAAAAAAATAGTAACGGCTCACGGCGGCAGAATCTGGATGGAATCCGAGGTTGGACACGGTTCGATCTTCTTTTTCACCCTGCCAGCTAAGACCCCCTCCAAGGAGTAATCTTATGAAGGATAAACTAGAGATACTACTTGTTGAAGACATTCCATCGGACGTGCGGCTGACCGAGGAAGCGTTAAAGGACGCCGGTTTTAAGTTCAACCTGTCCGTAGCAAGTGATGGCGAAGAAGCGATGGAGCTGCTCAACCGCCTTAAGAAAGCGGCAAATCCAGCCTTCCCCGACGTCATACTACTCGATTTGAACATGCCGAAGAAAAACGGTCATGAAGTCTTGGCCGAAATCAAGGAAGACCTGGAACTGGTGAGAATACCGGTGGTACTGCTGACGGTGTCACAGCAAGATCACGATATTCTTGAGGCGTTGCGCTTGAAAATGAACTACTATCTTTCTAAGCCAGTATCATCCGAGAAGCTTGCCGTTCTTCTTAAAGCGATCTTCGAACTGCACGCCGAAGATGCCGAAGTCAAAAAGCAGAAGCCCCTGGAGTACGAGGCTCTACATGTACGCCTGGTTCTCGCCAGCAACCAGCACACGGCGCCGGTCGTGTTGCGAAAATTGGCATCGGAGGAAAACTTCCGCATACGCTGTCGCGTCGCTGAAAATCCCAATACCCCACCGGAAGTGTTGCTCGGATTATCAAAGGACGAACATTCCGAAGTGCGCCTGAGTGTGGCCGAGAATCCCAGAACCCCCAAGTCGGTTCTTGAAACACTATCCAAAGACGAGAACGACGACGTCAGGCTCGGTATAGCTGAAAATCCCAACATTCCGCCGGAAATTCTGCAAATACTGGCTAGCGACCAGAACATTTTCGTGGCCTCTTGCGCTGCCAAGACCCTGTCAAACCCGAGGGCATCGATCGTTTGAAGAGGGCTGTTATCGCGTCGCACCAGGCGGCTTG
>PSRH01000071.1 GCA_003175915.1 Candidatus Melainabacteria bacterium
CAAAACAAGGCGGGCGCCGACACCTCGCGGCTGCCTTGCCAGATCCCGCCAAAACCCAAATGGCAGAGGTGGCATACTTATTTGAGCCTTTGCCAAAGAATTCAGGCTGCTGATCACGACTTTGCGGCCGCGTACATGCGATCGCGGCACGGCTCTATGTTACGCTTGTGAATGACCGCCCCCTGCATAACCTCAAGAGGAGGTCGGGGACATTAGCACTCCCTCTTTGCTATCCTTCCGCGGGTGTGGGAGCGAACCCAGCAGTCAACCGCCTCACTCACCGACGGCGTGATAGCACCAGCGCCTTAGCTCCGTGTAATGTTGGTCTTGCGAATCACTTAACGGGAGACAGACATTCATGTCATCAGAAGACCGTCTTAGCGATGGGGAAATCGCTTGTATCGACGCAATAAAAACTATCCTCGAAGTGATAATCTCAAACAGGCTTATAACACCTGAGAAGTTGGCGGAGGCATATCGTTTCCAGGCGAACGCCTACCTTCTGAAAGACATGCCAACGGCATCGGGTGCCATGATGCTTCTGGTTCAGTTCCTTGAAAACCAGCAACGAAATGCGGCCCGAGAACTATTAAACACTTCACCCGAGGGCGAAGCTTGAGAATGGGGGGCTCGCAACAACGGTCACTCATGTTCAATCATGCCTTCTGCAGGATCTGAAGCTACAATGTTAATGTAATTGACATTAACATTCAATAAAATAGGCGAGAGTTCTTTGCGCCCTACGCTTGGCCAGTTCCCCCTTGTTTGGGGTCGGCCTAAGGCCTTGTCTTTTGTTTCGGCCCGCTGGCAACAGCAGCATCCACGGTCTTTTCAAAGCGCTGCACCCATCAGGCCGAAGGTCGACCGCGTCTTTGGCGTCTCTAGTTACTCTAACGGTAACCAGCCAAGATTGATGCGCTCAACTGACAGCCTGCGCGCCAGCTCGCGAAAATGTCCGACACCCGCCCAGGCACCGTGCGAGCCGATGACATAGAAATTCTGCTTGGCGCGAGAGACGGCGACATTAAGGATATTGGGTTCGCTTCCCGCCCATTTTCGGGCACGATTGGCTTGCCTTGGGCGCGCCGAGCAACAAAATGACGGTCTCCGCCTCGCGACCCTGGAAGGTGTGGATCGTCCCGATCCGGTCTTCACACCAGCGCGGCGGGGCCTCGAAAGCGCGCAAAAGTTCACGCTCCTTTAGCAGCCGCTGTCGCATCTCACGGGCCACAATGCGGAAGGGGCTGATGATGAAGAGATCCGGGTCCGCGATGCCATGGCGCGCGAGTTCGACAAGCTGCTTGACGGTTAACTCACCCTCCTCCGGGCACCATTTCGATTGCGCCTCGCCATCGATGTCGAGCCAGCGCGAGGGGCCAAGCGCGCGGCCCACCTCGCCGGGCTTTTTGGCACCCACCGCGTGGACCATTTGGCCATCATAGGCTATGGCGTTCGAAACGCCGAACATCGGTTCCTGGCAGCGCCGGTGCACCAGGAGCGGAATGCCGACGTGGCGAAGCCCCTGATCCGATCGGAATGCTGACCGCAAGCGCGAAGCGCGGTCGGCGAGGGTCTGCGCTGAGGACACCGGTGCCGCCCAAAGCGCGCGGTTGACCTTGAAAAACGAGCAGATTTCGACGTTGAGGCGCTCGGGCAGCGAAACCACTGGAGGGATCTGCATCGGATCGCCAACCACGATGGTGCCTTTTGCCCGCATGATCGCGCCGACGGCCGCCTGTGGCAGGGCCTGCCCTGCCTCGTCGATCAGCAGCCAGCCGAGGCTTTCTGGCGGCAGGTCGCCCAGCATGCGGTTTACGGAAGCGAAGGTCGTCGAAACCACCGGAACGACGAGAAACAGCGTCGACCAGAGATCGCCGAGAAGCGCCTTCTTGTCGGCGTCCTGGAGCGCGCCTGCGGTGAATGCGCTCATCAGAACGCTGAGGTTATGCAGGACCTTCTGCGCCGCTGAGTCGACAAAGGCCTTGTGCAGAGCAAGTGAGGCCTCGAACAAGTCTTCACGCTTTCTGTGCAGGCTGTCGGGCAGCCAAGGCACCGTAATCTGGATCGCATCATGGGGCCTGGCAAAAAGCTGGCGTCGAGAACGCGATCGCCAAGCCTGCACCTAATTTTCACCACCGCCTCGCGACGGGCTTGCAGGGCGGCGCGCTCCTTTCCTAACCTGTCATCGAGGGTTCGCAGCCTCTCGGCGGCATCCCGAAGCTCGGCGGCGGCGTCATTGAGGGCGCGCTCCGCCGCTTCAAGATCGCGCTGCGCCGAATGCACGGCGGTGGCGAGGCGCTCGTCTTCGGTTCGCCAGACGTGCCAGGCGCTGGTTCCGAATAAGCGCGAGAAAAACCCAGGCTTGCCGAGGCGGTGTTTTGCCCGGAAATCGGCACGCCGTTGCAACGCTGCTTCGAAGGCCTTCTCCTCGGTAAGCCGCCGGCGATGAGTTTCCGACAATGCTTCCACGGCCGCCACGGCCGGAGCCTGCTGGGCCTCAAGCAGCCGTAATTGGCGTTCGGCCTCCGGCAAGCGTAGGCATTCCTGCCGCGCCAACTCCAGGGCCTGCAGTTCAGCTTCGATCTCAGCCTTCAGCGCGAGGAAACGTCGGCGGGCCTTGGCCCAGGCCGCGTTGGCCGCCGATGCGCTTTCCGGGGGCTTCTCATCCAGGATGACCTGCGGGGTCTTGCGTTCTATGATGCGACCGCCGTCGTCCTTGATCTCGATGACAACGGAATCGCCCTTGGCTGCCTTGAGATAGATACGAAAACCGTTCTCGTGCCACCAAAAGCTCTGCTGAAAAAGGAAGCGGTTCTTCGCGTTGCCGAGCGCTGCTGCGATCAGACCCCAGGTCTCAATTTCGTTTTCCGGCGTCTCGGCCTCGTCTTCGGAAGCGCCAAATCGCCTTGGATTGGCGACGATGTCACTGATCGAAGGAAAATAGCCAAAATCCCTTCCGCAGGCTTTCTTGACCGGCAACTCAAGGCTGACGTTTTCGACGGCTTTGTTGTTGCTTGAGGCGACAAGGATTTCATGTCCGCGCAGCGAGGCGTTGAGTCGGTAGAAATGAAAGAAGGCGTTTTCGCCGACCGCCATCCGCTGACCAGTGGTCGAAAAGGCGGCATTTGGATCGTCGAAACGCGCCATGACCGCGGCGCGGTCGAGCACGCAGGCTGCGACAAGATCGCGAAGTAGGGTAGTCTTGCCGGTGCCGGGCGGGCCGTTGACGGCGATGATGCCGGGAACTCCGCCAAGCTCAGTGCGCGCCGCGTTGACGGCTGCTTGCTGTAAGAGAACCAGCGGATGACCGCCGGACAACGGCCAGCGTACGGATGGAATGACGCGCGGCGTAACAAAGGGCTCGACCGACTGGCTTGGCGGGAAGATGTTTTGCGCGTTGGCGGCCTTCTCGATACCGAGATAGCGGCGTAGTCCCGCTCCGCAGCGTTTGGCTTCTACGAGTGACGCGGCGCTGGCGAGATCGGTGAGGAAGAAGGAATTGAGCAGCGAGGCCTCAGGCGGGCTCTTGGACCTGTAGTAGTGATAGATCCGCAGCGCAAAGCTCGGTGGCTCGACAAGATGCGCCGGCAGATGAAACTGCTTCACGAGCCACGCATAGGCTCTATGAATGGTGGCGAGGTCGAGTGGGATGGGCCGACCGTCATCATCGAAGCGCCGCACGATCTTCTCTAGCCTGTCCTGGATGATGCGTTCGATCTTACTCCAGGCTCCGAGGCTTTGCAGCTTGAGTTGCAGGGCCATGGGTAAGGCCCAGGCGAAGCTCGAAACGGCGATGGCGTCGCTTTCAAGCACGTTGCCATCTCGGTCGACGAGGATGGCGGCGATCACTGCCTTCTCGCGTTCACGCCGGCTGCGCTCTTCGTCCTCGCCGAAAGCCTTGATGAGTTCGTCCGTGGCACAGTCCATGGGGATGGCGCCGAGCATGACCTGATAATAGAGTTGCTTGTTGCGCCGCGAGAGCTCGCGCGGCTTCCAGGGAACGGCTCCGCCTGTCAGATCGGCGACGCAATGCCGATCGGCGGCCAGGTCTTCGGGCTTGCGATAGGTCTGAGGCGACAGGGCTTCGAGCGCAGTCCATGCCGCAAGGATGCCTAACGATTCGTCAGGGCCGGTTGGAAGTCTGAAAGAGGGCAAGGGGCCGAGGTCCTCGATGGGCGGATCGGGAACAGGCGTGCTGCCGTGGGAGGCATTGCTGTTTATGTTTGGGACGGGTGCTTCGAGATGAAGCTCCTGCTGAATGGGACCATTGCGGAAGGGAAGAGAGCAGCTCATCCGGTCCAGCGCTTGCTGGACCTTGCGTTCCAGCTCTTTGGCTTTTGGGGTGTTTCGAAACGTCAATTCTGCCGCGAGAGATTTCAGCGCAACCGCGTCAGAGAGCCTCGCTTCGTATATCGCATTGAGGTCGAAAATCGTGCTTCTTAAGAATGGACGGTTAGCCGGCATCGCATATCCCCCGACTATGAAAAATGCGGCCTAAACTCGGAAGAACACCACTTCTTGTCAAGAGGCTGCTTCGCCTTGCGCGCGTAGTCCTGAAACGACTTGCAACAGAAAGTTGTTGAGAAGTGTTGGGCAGCACTGATCAAGGCGCAGATGGACGGTTAGATTGCCGTCGCGTGCTCAAGGCGGCAACAAGATCCGACGATATTTTGAATAGCGATTCCGCGGCTCGTTCTTCGCCAGAGGAAGGGATTTTTCGATGCATAGCCGCTTGGCGATAATGATTTATGCTCTCGCGTTTGGCGTTCTGAGTTTGAGATTTCCAGTGACTGCAATTGGTGCCGAAATCTTCGTAAGCGGAAGCGCTGTTCACATCGTTGGGCTGATAGAGACCGGAGACGACGAACGGTTTCGAACTGCGGTGAGTAGAGCAATCCAAGAGCATCCGGGCGAGCCAGTCCAAAGCCTACGTATTTACTCGTCTGGAGGTAATCTCGACGCTGCTTTGAAGATCGGGGATCAGGTCTACGCACTTCAACTCGAAACCTGGGCTCCTGAAAAATTCCCTAATGGGCGCTGGAAGTGCGAGATAGTCAAAACAGTGATAAGCTTCGACCCCAAGACCCAGGGCGGCGACTCACGTTGCGTGTGTGCAAGCGCGTGCTTTTTCATTTGGGCGGCCGGGGCAGTGCGGGAAGGTGAGATTTTAGGCGTTCACAGGCCTTCGTTCAACGCTAATGAATTTGCCAGTCTGTCGCCGAGTGATGCTCGGCTGCGATATGATGCTTTGCTGAAGAATACGAAGGCATCTCTGCAAAAATGGGGCATCCCGGAAGATATAGTTGATGCAGTTTTCTCTATAAACTCGGCTAGTATTTCATTTCTTAATCAGAGTGAGAACGTTTGCACCGTACTCCAGCCTTCGATGAACAAATTGTTGCGAAGTGCGGCGACGTGCTATCCAGAGAACAGTTAACAACTCAATATTTAGAACTTTGGAGAAATAAGAGGTCTCTGGACGATAAAAACAATTACTATGGAAAGCCCAAGTGGAATTGGGAAGAGCAGGAACGGCGCGCTGACGTGTGGGGCAAACAATGGGATTGCCAAATTGAGGCTGCACGGAGGATTCGGATACAAACGAACATGGCGTATTTCAGCGCAAATCAACCCTCGAGCGCAAATCGAACCTCGGTTGCTCAATCCCCCAGCGCGGGTAGTCCTGGGAAAACCGCATCTCATCGATCTGAAGCGGAGGCTGTCTTATTGAAAGTATTGCGGGCAGCGCAGCTCGACACCGCGATGCTGGCGAACTCTCCGGAAAGCTACGAAGAAGAATTCGGCCATATGGATGCGATATGGACCGACAGTGGAATTTTGGGTTGGCTTCGGGTCATTAGTGAGGCCTGGGCAAAAAGCCCAGAAGAGGTTGCTGACTGGGTTGATGAGGGCGTGACTAGCGGCTGCAACAAACAATCTGGACAGTACTCAAAAAAGATCGTGAAAACGCCAACTATGCTTCGCCTCACTACTTTCTGCGCCCTTACAGATGGCACACGGGATGAGAATTATTACATTGTTGTCCCACGATCTAGCGGTGGTTATTACTTGTTTGCTACCATGCCAACAAATGATCCAAGTACCTTCCAGCGATCAGGGCTCGCCGATGAGAAAATAGCGGGTGCCGTAGGTATAATAGCCGATGCCCACAAATAGTTGAACATGTCAAGTCTGCTCGCGCTAGATGTCAGCCTTAGTGTATCTCTTTGCTCCGGAATCCAACCGGGGTGCGCCGCAAGCAGCTTCTCAGATTTAAGATACTCTCGGAGATCCGCACTCATTCGCAAGCGTTAGCCGAACAGCGAAAAACCCGCAATCGTTCGGCTCGGCCGACCAACAATTCATCATCCAGTATGTGTCACTCCATTATGGGGAGGGCTTTTTTGGGAGGATTAGAACCCCGGGCGCAAGCACGACGTTCATAATCGCCGCCAAACGGATTGCCGCCGCTTTTAGGCGCTCGCGAACGATGGCTCCTTGAGTTGCGAAATAGGCATCATCGAGGGTGACGACTCGCTTATCTCCGCCGCGATATTCGCGCTGAAGCTCACGCTCGGCTGAGCGAAACGACGTTTGAGGGGCGCTCTTCGCCGGCAAGTCCGGCGACGCGGGCGTCCCAGGCCTCGAATGCAGCGCGCACGGCTTCGCGGTGCTCAGCGCGCTGGTAAACGCCAACGATCCCCGCCTTCGTGCCGCTCACATGGTTCAAGGCAGCCTCGATGACGCGAAGGTCTACGCCAAGATGCTCCATGCCGGTCGCGCAGGTACGGCGAAGATCATGCACGCGCCACTCTTTGAACTTCGGGCCAAGGATTTCCTGCATCCGCGCATCGAGCGCGCCTTTCGCCTTTGAGAAGCCGGACGGCGACGTGGTCCCCGTTGTCGAGAACACCAAGTCGCTATCCTTATAGCCGAGCCCTTCCTTGATCGCGGCGATTGCGCGCCGATCAAGAATTGCGACGGCTTGCCGGGCTAGCGGAATGCGGTGGTCGCGACTGTTTTTTGTACGAGCACCAGGCAACATCCAGACGCCGGCATCGAGGTCCAACTCGCTCCACTTCATCCCGGCCACTTCCTCGCGTCTGGCGCCGGTCAGCAGCAAAAGCTTGTAGATCGCAGCGAAGGGCCACGAGGCATCGTC
>PSRH01000181.1 GCA_003175915.1 Candidatus Melainabacteria bacterium
GATGGTGTAATCGATGACATACGGTGCACTTTGGGTGACTACGTGGTGCGCGCATGAATTCGCATGGTGATGCTATATTTGGTATCACTATTTTCTGCTAAGAAAATCCGAAAATCCCGTCTGAAACAGGGTTTGCGGTCCAATATATTAGCTAGCTGGCAAAGCTCTTTTCGGTCGAGTTAATGATATTGAATATGGTGCAGATTGACGCAGTACATCGTCAGTCCCTTTGAACTCGCAAGGCATAGCCAATCGCGACCGATTGTCTTATCTATCCCGAAATTGCCAAGATAAGGGCAGTTCACATTTTGTCTTTGTTGGGGCTAACTAAAAATCAAGAGAGCTATTTGCTGACCATTTGGAGAAGACTGGCGATTCGTGGCACTTTGGGGTGCCATGGTTGGCAGTCTGAAAAACGGGAGTGGTTGTTCATGGCTGACACACAGAAGATCGAGTTGATTGAGGCGGCCTTCGCAAGGCTCGCCGCTGCTGTTCAAAGCTGGCTGACTGAATTTGGGGAGGTGGGCCACCTGCCGGATCTCTGGTCCAGGTACAACTCCAAGCTGACAAGCTGGCTTCAGCGCTATCAGGGCTGGCCGACGTCCCAGAAAGCAGAGGAAAGCACTGAGGCGCTGGATCAGTCGCTTGAGGAGCTGCGCCAGCTGGCAGCGCTCATGCGGGAAATCGTGGACGACGACTACGCAATGGAGGTGGGCACGGCACCGCCAGAGGGTTATGAGGCGGAGTCGGTAAAACTGAGCGGTCTGCAGAGCGAATTTCACGCCTCCGTGCGCGCACTCGAGGATTCTTTCCAGGGATGTTTGGCATGAAATGAGTCGTCATGCATGAGGAGGCAATTCGTACTAACGCTTGCCTCCTCATGTTCGGATTCGTTGCAAGATACATACTAGAACTTGTAGTCAATTCGACGTTCTGTTCAGGGAGGCGAGATTGCTTTTGGTGCGCTTAACCTCAATTGACTGAGGATAATCTCGGCGCCGTCTTTGATCAAAAGTTCTGCCAGGCGTTGTCCGAGTGCCGCTGGATTTTCTGCATGACCAGAGAGTTTTCGTTTGATTATCTTGCTGCCGTTAAGGGCAGTGACACAGCCGGTTAATTCGAGATTGTCGTCTCTGCATCTGGCCAGAGCTCCGATCGGAACTGAACAACCGCCGCCCAGTTCTTTGAGAAATGCTCGTTCGGCGGTGATCTCAGCTCTCACTACACGATTGTCGGCTGCCTTCAGAAGCCGGCAGATGATCTCGTCATCAGCCCGGCACTCAGCTGCCAGCGCACCCTGCCCTGCTGCCGGTACGCAAACGTCTGTCTCCAGAAATTCGCTGACGCGATCAGTTAAGCCTAACCGCTTAAGTCCAGCGGCGGCAAGAATAATCGCGTCGCACTCACCCTCGTCGTGCTTTCGCAACCGAGTTGGAACATTGCCGCGAATATCGATGAAGTTTAGATCGCTTCTTAAAGCACTCAATTGGGCTGTGCGTCGGCGGCTGGAAGTGGCTACGGTTGCGTTTGTCGGCAGGTCTTTAAATTTGACGTTGTTTTTGCTCACCAGGATATCGCGAGGATCTTCTCGATCGAGAACGCAAGCGAGCGTCAATCCTTTTGGTAAATCGGTCGGTAAGTCCTTGAGGCTGTGCGCGACTACATCCACTTCCTCTTTGAACAAAGCCTCTTCCAGCTCTTTGACAAAAACACCAACTTCGCCAACATCGGCAATCGACCGGTCACGCACTTTGTCACCGGCAGTGGCGATGAGCACAGTCTCAAATGTGGCACTCGGATTGAGTGCAGTTAGATGAGAGATAAGAATCTCAGTCTGAATGCGGGCGAGCTTACTGCCTCTAGTGCCAACTCTAATTCGCCGTGACATAACTAGTGCTTGACCAGCACTGACTTACGTTTTGCCTTCGATTTGCTTAGCTGGTTCGTGGAGATCGGATCTAAATCGAAGAGAACCCTGAGCGCTTCCGCTTGTTGTCTGAGGATCTCGTAGTCGCTGGTTGCTTTTAATTGCTTGGTCGGATGATGGAGAATTTGATTGACGATGGCGCGGCTGATTTCTTCCAAGTCCTCTTTGTCGGTTGGCCCTTTCGTATCCTGGCCAGTTGTGCAACTCTTTTCCATTTGCGCCTGTCTGATCGCTTCTATTTTTTCACGCAAATGAGCGATGGTCGGTACGACAAGCAGATTTCGCTGCCAGTTCTGGAAGTCCTTCAGTATTGCAAAGACGATCTTCTCGGCTTCTGAGACGAGTGACTCACGCTCCGCCAGATTGCGGTTGACTATTGTCGACAGGTCATCGGCGTTGTAGAGATTCACCTGTTCCAATTGAGCAATCTCTGGATCGACATTGCGCGGCACTGCAATATCAATGATCTTAAGCGGCGGCTTACTCCCTTGCTTCTGTCGAGCGTTCTTAAGTGCTTCGAAGTTAAGTACGTGTTCAGCGGCGCTAGATGCGACGATCACTAAATCCGCTTGTGTCGCTGCCAAATGCCGTTGTCCGAAATCTTGAATCACTTTCAAACGATCGAGGTTGCGCACGTTGTTGTTCAAGAAACGATCAATTCTTTCCTGGCTGCGATTGGCGACGAATACAGAACCGCCGCTGTTATCACAAAGCAAAAGTTTCAAGCAGATCTGGCCCATCTTGCCGGCACCGATTACCAAAACGGATTTACCAGACAGATTGCCAAGCAGCTCCCTGCCAAGTTCCACAGCAGCAGAACTAATTGACACGGCCCGACGACCCATGGAAGTTTCCGAGCGAACGCGCTTGCCGCAGGAGATGGCAAATTTGAAAAGGGAATCCAACATCGGACCGGCGGCGCCGGATGAAAGAGCGGCCTGATGTGCAGCCTTGACCTGGTGCAGTATCTGTCCCTCTCCAACCACCATACTGTCTAAGCCAGCGGCGACGCGCAACAAGTGCAGTGCCACGTCTTCGCGCAAAAGGCGAAAATTCGGTTTCAAAGCACCGTGATCGATAACTGTTTGGGCAGAAGTAAAAAACGATTCAATTTCTTCCCAACCTGCCTGGATATCGCTTACCAGGGCATACACCTCAGTGCGATTGCAAGTTGAAAGTATGGCGGCTTCTTTGATGTGAGGTAGTCGCTTGAGCGCTTCCAGCGCATGACCTAAGCAAGATTCGGGAATTGTAAAGCGTTCGCGAATCGCCACTGGGACGAAGTGATAATTAATGCCGCAAAGAACCAATTCGGTCATGGCTGACTCACCTCGCAAGTCTTATGTTGGCAACTTGCTAAACCGAAATAGTCTCCGAAACACAAATAATGCACTGGTTTTTCGTGAGCCAGAAAAGGACGCCAATTAGTTTTCAATTAACGGACAATTATAGCCAGGTGATAGGCGCTGTTGCCTTTAGCGCTTCTCAGCGTAACGAAAATAAAATGGCCACACACCGAAAATAACAGATGAGGCAATCTCAAACATCAACCGTTAGGCCGATTGCTTAAGAGGGGACGCTAAAGCGTCCCGCGCTTCGAAGTCCAGGGGACTAAAGCCGCCCCGACTGACTGTCTATGATCAAACAAAAGGCTAGACATTATGTCTAGCCTTTGTTCGCTTGCACCGGGACTTGTGGAGGTTTGCTGTGCTAGGTCCCTGCGCTAGTTACTTGCGTGTGTGCTATTTGCATCCTTGACGGTTTTGCCGTCGACGCCCTTCTCTCGATCGCGCCGTAAGGCGTCAGCTATGTCTATGCCAGTCAGTCCCTTGACCATGGCCAGACTTTGCGCAGCTACGTTCATGACGTCACCGGTTATTTTACTGGCGCCGACGCTGTCGCCACCACTGGAAAGAACAGTCATCTGACCGATCTTAGTTAGCGGAGAAGCAGCGGCTTGGACTAAATCCGGCAGCTTGTCGACAATCATGCTGGCCATAGCAGCGTCGTTGTATTGCTTGAAAGCTTCTGCTTTCTTCGACATTGCTTCGGCTTCAGCGTCACCCTTAGCGGCGATCACCGAGGCTTGGGCCAAGCCTTGCGCCTTCGCAGCATCCGCTTGGGCGAGACCGTTTACCTTGGTGGCTTCCGCTTCAGCCATGGCTTTCAACCTGATGGCGTCCGCTTGGCCCTGCGCTTGCAATTTAGCTGCTTGGGCATCGGCTTCAGCGAGCAATCGGCGCTTATCTTGTTCGGCCTGAGCCATCAAGCGTATGCGGGTTTGTTCGGCTTCGGCGGGCTTAGTCACTTCTTGTTCGAGTTGAACTTGCCTTTTTTGCACTTCAACTTGTTGCAACTCAACTTCTTTCTGGGCTTCGACTATTTTGATCTGTTGAGTTTCTGAGACCAATCTTTGTTGCGTCTGCGCTTTTACGATATCGTAAGTCATGTCGCTGGCAGCTTTCCGTGATGCCACTTCGGCGGCGTATGCGGCTTGATTTACCTGGAAGTTTTTCGTAGCTTCAGCAACGGCAGTGTCGGCCAGTAGCTTCGCTTTTGCTCCCTCTTGTTGGGCCTGCGCCTGAGCAATTGCAGAGTCTCTCTGAGCTTGGGCTTGAGCGATCTGAGTTTCCTTAGCGGCATTGGCGACGCCAATGTTGGCGTTTCGTTTCGCTTCTGCTGTTTGCTTTTCACCAAGGGCTTGCAAATAACCAACAGTGTCCTTGATTTCCTTGATCGTAAACGATTTGACTGTCAGACCCATCTTGGCCAGGTCAGCGATGGAAACCTCCTGGACTCTTTGAGCGAAGGAATCAAAACTTTGGATCAACTCTTCCACTGTCATCGTGCCTAAGATTGCTCGCAGGTGACCTACAAGGCTTTCGTGAGCGATCCTTTTGATTTCGTCTTCCGTTTTTCCCAAAAACTGTTCGGCTGCTGTACGAATCGCTTCATCATTGCCTTCTACCTTAACCTGAGCGACACCCTCAACGAAGATAGGTACACCGTTCTTTGAGATGAAAGGCGCCTGCGAGGCAACTTCGATGGTCATGACCTCCAGACTGAGGTCATTGCGCATTTGCAGCATCGGTACGATGAAGGCTCCGCCACCGACAGCAACTGTTGGAATTCTGGAGATTCCAGAGATGATCATTGCTTGGTTAGGGCTGCACTTCTGGTACAGCCTAGCCGCTATAGAACTAAGAATAATCAATCCAGATATGATTACAGCGACAAGGACCCAACCGACCAAGTCTAGGCCGAACATAATTGAATTCCTCCGGTTGAATTAAATTAGATAGACATCCACGTTGAACATATTCCCGTTATCGCTCATTTGCACTGGACATGGCGTCTAAATTAATGCCGTATTAATCATGAAATCTGGAA
>PSRH01000055.1 GCA_003175915.1 Candidatus Melainabacteria bacterium
GTTGATCCGGCCGGGACGAACCAGAGACGCCCGAAGACTCGCATATCTTCAAAACCAAGCTCAAGGCCACTTTTTAGAGTGATGCGCACGCGCAGGAATTTAGAGGCACGGGCGCCTTTTTTCGTCAGCAACAGCCGCCCTGACATTCGCAAATGAACCGCCAGTCCAGCGCCCCCACTAAGTTTCATCAAAAGATATTTGCCGCGCCGCTCGATGTCTTCAAAGCTATGTCCTGGCAATAATCGAGCAAATTGCTCGGAGGTCGGATGACCAATCGAATCCTTCCTTAAAACCTCGACTTTGCTAACCACCTCACCTGGTAAAGCGAGGAGCAATCCTAGTCTTACTGTTTCTACTTCAGGTAATTCCGGCACTGCTAAACACTCAACTTCAAGAGAAATAGAAGGCTGCACCCAAGACAAGGTAAACCGCCAGAAGTTGTACACCCTCCAGCCAGTTGCATTCGCCGTCGGTAGCGATAAAGGCAAGGATGATCACGGAGACTGCAATCGAGAGTACTTCCAGTTCAGTGAAACAAAGATCCATAGGGGCCCCCAATAAGAAACTTACAAAGACAAGAATAGGGGCAACAAAGAGAGCAATCTGGGTGCCGGAGCCGAGGGCGATGTTGATGGCCAGGTCCATCTTGTTACGCATAGCCATGAGTACAGCCGTGCTGTGTTCGGCGGCATTACCAATAATTGCCACTAAGATTACGCCAATGAAGATCTTGCTCACTCCCAAGGTCGTGGCGGTTTCCGCTATGGCATGCACGAGATACTCGCTCAATATGGCGACCAAGACGGCTGAGACAAAAAGAACCAGGAGGGATTTTTTTACACTCCAACTGCTTATCCCCAGCGCCGCATCCACCTCGGCATCCTGTGAAGGCAAATAGAGATCTTTATGTGTCTTCAGGCTGAAGACCAAGCCAAGAATGTAAGTGACGAAAAGCACAACGGAGATGACCAGGGCCAACTTGGTGGCATTATCGGCGGCTGCCCGAGCAGTGTAATGGAAAACAGTAGGAACCGTTAAACTAATTGCCGCCAGAGCTAAAAGCGTAGCCGCTGTTGTAGCGGCAGTTCGATTAAATACTTGCTTCTCGTACTTCAATCCACCCGCCAGGATACTGGCGCCTAACACTAAGAGAACGTTGCCGATTATCGAACCGGTAATTGAAGCTTCCACAACATCGATCAAACCGGCTCTTAACGCAGCGCAGCCAATAATCAACTCGCAAGCGTTTCCAAAGGTGGAATTGACCACACTACCGAGTCCGACTCCCACTCGTTCCGCCAAAAACTCGGTGGCTCGTCCCATGAGATTAGCCAGAGGAATAATTGCTATGCCGGCAGTAATAAAGATAACCGCAGGGGGAAAACCAAGAACTGCTCCAATCATTGGAACAGGAACAAAGATCAAAAGCGCATTCAGCACCGTTGTCGAGTCAAGCTTAATCATCGAAATGGAAATGGTTCAACTTGATGGAGACCGCTTGAATGATCGCGAAAAATTCTTTTGCTCACTTATCGTCAGGTAAGGCTTTCTCCCGTCGCAATTGTCGCGTAATTAGTCCAAATCCGTATCGCTGAGATCTTCTCGTTCGACTAACCATTCACCATTTTCCCATCGTTCTTGTTTGAAATAATTCTTGCCTCTTGCCAAACCCAAGCGGTCGTAATATTTTACTGAGGCTTCGTATCCTTCATCACCCGGTCTGACGCTATAACTGCCACATGACCTTGTGCCATCAGGCGTACGTTTTCTTGATGTCACCCAGAGCGTGCCTTTCTGATCCAAAGAAACTGAAAAGACAGAAAAGCCGTGTGGTTTATCGAACGCTTTGTCTGTTTCTTTTTTCCGACCTAAATCCTCCCCGAAGACCCGCTTACGAAAAGCTTCGAACTCTTCATCGCTCATCATTTCTTCTTTTGAAAATTTATACATTTAGAATAGACCTCGCACATAGCTATAACACCGCGGGAAAAGCTTTTTCACTCTATTCAATTCATAATCTTTAGTGACTATGCCTGATGCATGCGCGTACAGCGCGGCAAAGACCTCGTCTCTATTGTACCTCAATTCCTCCTCTAGATCTGTTCCTTCTTTGCTCAATCCAAGGCTGTCATACGATGTCTTGGGTACTTTAGGAAAGTCCTGTGCGAACGCTTCGCAAAATTCTGCTCTTTCAGAGATCGGCTTCCTGTCCTCCAAAAGAGCATTCAAGAGGTGTCCAACCTCATGCTTAAGAGTGAAGGCGATATCTTCGTTCTTCCTCCATTCACCCTGCTTCTTGACATACTCGGCAATGTAGATGCTTTTCTCGAGCGGAACATAGCGGCCAAGGCAGTCAGAAATATCCACAAATCGGCTAACCGGCTTCACCTGAATATCGTTCTTGTATACAAGGCGCTTTTCGAGAGGACTGAGTCTCTCAGCAACAATCTTTTGCAGGCGGGCAGCGAACTCAGGCGAACTCTCAAACGAGCTGTCTTTCTTTTTTCGCAAACGATCGTCATTCTCGCCATCTGACTCTTGGGACTTTCTATTCATTGATCTGACGGTCTGTCGATCTGAATCCAAATCGAGCGAGTCTTCCCGCACTGAACATTTGACCCTATTGACGCCCTTTGCTAGATCATTTCCATCTTTTTCGATCGCCTGACTGGGGTTCAAGCCCATCTGAGACTCTTTGCAGTCTGCCACCACATTTGATGCTTGATCAATAACTTTGAATTCTTTCAAGATAGTCGGTACTTTTGCTAGCGCAGCACCAACTACGTTAGCGGCTAGCACACCTGGCAAATCGTGCCCGAGCGTTCTACCAAATTGGTAGGGAGTCAGTCGAGCAATATTCTGGAAAGCCCGCTCTAAAGCAGTACCGATTTGACCGGTATCTTTCAAGACACCTTCAAGATCGCCGTCGTGAATCTTCTTGACACAGTATCGTTCAATCCTCCTCAATGTACCGATTTGCGCTTGAATGCCTTTGAGTAAGGGCGCAGGCATCGTGGCCAAATTTCGCACCTGCTCGAAAAGCAATTGCTTCAAGCCATCTTCTGCACCGTGCTCTATTTTCTTAAAAGTAGTGGCCGCTAGTCGTGCTTTAATCTTTGGCGGCGCCCAGGCAAGGGCCGCGAGCTCTTGCCTGAGGCTTGATTGTTGTTCGTGAGCGGCCCAATTTTCCGCCGCTCTATCCTTTCTATTGTGATTTAGATCTCTGCCCATATGGTTGGCACCAAACTGCTCTTGAACAGAAGGAGCCTAAACCCTGATCTGGGTCAGAAATGTGGCATGGCTGACAAATCATTAGATGGCAGGTTGGCGGTCTACTGCGGCGCTGCGCGGGTCCGATCCGCCATCTTCTGCAGGAACACCAGTACCGCGCTTGATCCAAGTAAGAATGATTACGTTCGCTTGAATCGTCACATTTGCATTTTCTTTGTCTCTTGCGGCCTCGATCAAATAAGTCTCTTCGATTTTCTTATCATTGGTTATTTGCCAACCGCCGTCCTTCAATTTATCGACATAAAACCGATGTGCCGATGCTGATGAATCCCGGGTTTTCAGAACGAGGGAGCGCGCACCCAATAGCTCATGATAGCCATCCGGTGGCATCCCCGCCCCTGGGTAGATCGGCAAAGGATAGTTTTTCGGTATGGCTGCGGACGTCAGAGTGCAGGCGCTCATCACTAAAACGACAGCTGTAAGAATGAAAGTTACCCGCGACAATTTCAACGGAGGGGACATAGTCTTTTTCCTCGTCTCGACCATTTCTCCGCACGCTGCCCACTGCCTATTTTTCGCAGGAGCCAACTGCTTGCACTAATACTTATCCCCAAACGATCGCCGCGGTAACGGACAACACTATTGCCAGATACAAATCTGCCGAGAGCACGGATTATTTTGCGTAAATGAAGGTGAATAATTGGGCTTAACATGCGATGAAGCAGATGAGCTAAAGTACCTTTGCCTTTAAGAAGTGCCGAAAGGAATTGAGTCTATGACCACCAGTGCCACAATCAGAATACGCAGAAAAGCCAATATAGCCGCCGGCCTTAGGTCCACCATGAGTTGATCACTTCCATAGGATTGCTTGTCATCATCCTCATTGCTGCAACGCGGGGGACTTTTTCCAATTTCCAGCCGGGTGGAACCTACTATCTGAAAAAGGTGGGCGATGATGCCACTGTCGCATAAATCACTACTGGTAATTTGACCAAGCTATGCGTGCCGACTTTGCCGAACCTCGCACCACGGACAGTGGCACAGCCTGGTAATCGGCATAGGCATGAACTAGTCCAGCGTCGCGATGCTGGCTTTCGTTCGTGTCAAGTTAATAAATGCTAAGACATAAGATTCCCCCAATTTTGCTCGCATTCAAGGCGAGGAGCGGTAACATACTGTAACAGTCGATGATGTCATGAGACAAAGTTAGCGAGCGGGAGGAGGAACCAGACATGGTAGCCGTCAAATCGGCCTACACGCCGACGATGGAGTGTGAAACAGAACATTTCCTGATGGCCCAACGCCAACTTGACGAAATCGCCCGAGAGATGGGGTTGGACCCAGAACTGCACGAAAGACTTCGCTATCCCAAACGAGCCCTAATTGTCAGTGTGCCTGTCAGGCTGGATAACGGCAGCGTGCACTCTTTTACGGGTTATCGCGTACACCACGACGTCACCTTGGGGCCAGCCAAGGGAGGCATTCGTTTCCACCCGGAAGTCAATCTTGGCGAAGTTTCCGGACTGGCGATGCTAATGACCTGGAAATGCGCTCTCATGAATCTACCTTATGGAGGCGCCAAAGGCGGCATTCGCTGCGAGCCGTGGAATCTCTCCACTGGCGAGCTGGAAAGGATGACCCGCCGCTACACTTCCGAAATCATCAACCTAATCGGCCCGGACAAAGACATCCCCGCCCCGGACATGTACACCAACGAGCAAACCATGGCTTGGATTATGGATACGTACAGTATTAATGTGGGGCATACAGTACCGAGTGTAGTCACGGGCAAACCGGTTTCCATCGGTGGCTCCTATGGGCGCCACGAAGCCACCGGTCGAGGCGTTGCCTACTGCACAAGACGGGCTGTTTCTCGCTTTGGTATCTCCGCCAGTCAACCGGCCGTGGTCGTCCAGGGCTTCGGCAATGTCGGTGCCGTCACTGCTAGTCTTTTGCACGATAGCGGTTATAAAGTGATCGCCGTGTCAGATGTCAACGGAGGACTCTATAACGCTGATGGTTTGGACATTCCTCGTCTAAAAGCCTATCAGTGCGAAATGGGTAAACTCATGGGCTTTTCCGGCGGTAAAAGCATCAGCAACAGCGAACTGTTAGAGCTGCCCTGCGATGTTCTTATCCCGGCCGCTTTAGGCAATCAGATCAATGCTAAAAATGTTTCGAAAATCAAAGCCAGACTGATTGTCGAAGGCGCCAACGGACCAACCAGTCCAGAAGCCGATCAATACCTGCACGAAAAGGGCATAATCGTTGTTCCGGACATACTGGCCAATGCCGGCGGCGTCACCGTCAGCTATTTCGAATGGGTCCAGGGATTGATGCATTTGTTCTGGTCCGAGGGTGAAGTAAACGAACGGCTGGAACAAATCATGGGCAAAGCCTGCGACCAGGTTTTCGATATGAGCCAGAAGAGCGGCTTGCGCCCGCGCATGGCTGCTTTAAGGATCGGCATCGGCCGCCTGGCCGAAGCCAAGAGGCTGCGCGGACTGTACCCCTAAACACAAAATGGCACTTACTGAAGCGGTATGGCGCTGCCATGCCGCTTCTCCTGCAAGCATCGCATTGCTTTTTTGTCGCCTTAACAGACTCTTCCGGTAAAGAATTTACCGGGCGTGGAACAGACATAGAGAACGGATCAAAAGATGGCCATCCGTTTAGTACCTAGTTCTCGATTGAACCCATAAATGCTCCAGTCAAGCCGAGCCCAACAACAAGCGAACCAGAATCCGCGCCTCCCTAAACAATCGGGCGTCCCCAGTTATGGGGATTTGCAGTTCGTTATGGAAAAGGCTCAGAAGTCTAAGTCTCTCTATGTCGAACTTCCTTATTGCACCCCCGAAAATGGCATGGAGTATCTCCTCTCCATACAGGACCGGCCTAAAGAGGACACTACTGAATGGCGCCTGGTTCTCTTTTCGCCCGCTGGAGACCAGACGCTCTGGCATTACGCCAGCCGGGATCTCACTTTAATTTGCAACTTAATCAGCACCAGTTGTGGCGGCGACCTTATGAAAGACATGATGCTGGCTGGTCCATCAGCGCTTTCAAAGGAAAAACTCGCAGCTGCTGCTAAGGCTAATGTTGACGAAAGTATCAATCCATTTTATACAGCGCCTAATGGTGCAAACCCTGCACCGGCTGCCAATCCGTCCCAGCATCCGGCCGCCAATCCATACCCGGCCCCTGCCGCCAATCCGTACCCGGCTCCTGCTGCCAATTCGTACCCGGCTCCTGCTGCCAATTCGTACCCGGCTCCTGCTGCCAATTCGTACCCCGCTCCTGCTGCCAATTCGTACCCGGCTCCTGCTGCCAATTGGTCCCCCGCTCCTAGTGGCAATCCGTACCCGGACCCTGCCGCCAATCCGTCCCAGGCTACCGTAGTCAATCCGCTGCAGGCTCCTGATCCAATCCTGTCACCTTCGAATAATCCAGTCCCAGCTCCTGTTATCACTCCCGTCTCTCGTGCCTCCTCCGCCGATACCGCCATTGTCTTCGAACCGCCGCGGCCGGAGGCAAAGGCAACTCTGCAGGGTGACCTGCAACAAGTAGCAATCAACAACTTGCTTTTGTCGATCAGCCAGTCTCAGTTGAGTGGGCGTCTTGACATTCGCACTCGTACAGAAAAGAGTGAGGTCTATTTTGCCGAAGGAAAGGCTATCCATTGCACAGTCAAAGAAACGATCGGCAACAACGCACTCATCGAATTGGTTAGCTGGCGAAGCGGCGAGTACCGCTTTTGGGACGGCGAGCGAACTTCACTGAAGACAATCAATAAAGAGATAGAAGCGTTGATCGGCCAGGGCTTAGCCATCGTTGATCAAGCCAGATATCTGGACAACAACGGCCTGCGTCCTGAATCCTGCCTGGTGAAAAGAAGTGCCATGATCTCGGAGGATGAACTAAAGGACAGGCTTTCTAAAGGAGTGCCGTTCGATCTGGATGAGCAGGTAGATTTTTACGCAACAATCGACAATCGTAAGCCTCTCTTCGAGCTCCTCAAAGAACGCCCGATCAGCAAAAGTGCCTGGGTACCTATACTTTTCAACCTGGTGAGTATGGGACTGGTGCAAATCTCCGATCAGCCACTTCTGCAAAATCGACTGGCCAATTTAAGATCCCTGGGCGTGGATGAAGCGGCGGTTCAGCACATAGGCAAAGGATTACTCAGAACCGATTCAGGTATTTTGAGCTTTCCCGCCTTCATATACTTGCTCGATCAAGAGTATCTGCGCTATGAATTTTTCAACCTGCCATTTTCTCTTGTCGCTTTTAGCATCGGACAGAGAAACAATGAGACCGGACAAGTATATGCCTTGCAAATGCTAGCAATTAGACGGGCGATGCAGCGCATCAGTTTAGTCAAGCGACAGGTTGATCTCCTTGGCCATTACGGCGAGCATGATTACGCCCTCTTGTTACCCAGCACTAATTCAGCCGCCGCAACGGCACTGGCCCATCGCATTGTCGATGTCCTCAAGGAAGCGCCGCTTTCCTCCGATGTCGACACTCGCAGCTTGGCCCTGGCCTTTGGCGTAGCCACCGTACCGGAGGACTGTCACGAAATGGACAAGCTCCTTTTAGCGGCCACTAAGGCAAGGGACCTGGCCAAATCTAGTAACCGAATTGTCGTTCAGTCCCGTGAGATTATTGGACAAGTGCCACTATCATAATAGTGGTTCCATTTTCCTGGATTTATCACTGTGCAATATTCAAGATATATCCAATTTTCGATTCGAGGCCTCGGCTAACCCAGGTCGGCTTGAGATGAGGACTGGTTTTTTGGGGAGGGGTACAATTGATCGAACTTGTCCAGGGTGACATCACCAAGCAAACGGTCGACGCGATAGTCAATGCGGCCAATTCG
>PSRH01000050.1 GCA_003175915.1 Candidatus Melainabacteria bacterium
CAAGGGCCGATCGTCGCCGTTTAGTTTTGCCGGGTCTAGCTCTCCATCCTTATCGCCGGGCGGTCGGCAGGACTGAGGGGCAAGCACGAGAGTAGCAAGCAATTCAGGCCAGCTGTGAACGCCAATATAAATCAAGGTTTTCTTTAGCGACGGCTCGCTCAAGCGGGCTTCAATTTGCCTGAGTGAGAGCAAGCCCGGAGCGCCATTTCTATTTTGCTGATCGTCTTCGTTAAGACCAATCAAGCAAAGTTCATCAGCCCGGGCGTTGCGGAACACCAGGGTTTCGCTAAAAACCGCTTTGAATGTGCCTATAAGACTGTCCAGGTTATTCTTGTCGATGCTGTAGAGCTGCAGCCATTGACAGAACACGCCACCCTTCTCAAGGCGACTTTTGGCCAGGCGCCAGAATTCTTTGGTATAGAGGTGGGCCGATCCTGCCAACCACGGCTCACCGGGCTGGCAAACGATCACCTGATAAGGCTTTCTAGTGAGGGATAAAAGGCTTCTGCCGTCTATAGCAATTTTATTCAAGCGGCTCTGCTTACTGCCTCTAAAAATCTCATCGGCATGACCGTTTGAACGGGCGAAGTAAGGCTGAGCCTCAAACACGGCTTCTTCCAGCTCGGCAACCGTCAGATCTTCTACCTCCTGGCTATCCAGGATGGCACCAGCTGTAGCACCACTTCCCAAACCGATGAGCAAGACGCTCTTTGTTTGAAGAGGGCAAATTAAAACGGGCAGGCTGCCAAGGAGGATCTGCGAGACGATGTCGCTTTCTGGTGCCGGCAAGGCCGGATCTTCAGGCAGGGTCGCCTCCGTCTTACCATCGGTCTTCAGAAAGATAATGTTTCTTTCGGACATCGAACCGACGCTAACCGTGGAGTTGAGTCCTTCCCGGTAGAAGAGATTTTGGAAAGGACCGCCTCGCTTTGCTTTTTTTTCAGCCAGGGCAAAGGCACGGAATTGAACTGGTGTCAAAAGCTTTTCGCCGACCGGCAGAAACGTCACTCCTCTACTGAGAAGCTCCCTGTCCCAAGACGGCAGGCAAATGCTTCCGGCGGCGCCGAGGACAGCCAGGCTGATGAGGGCCTGAGGCGTCTTCATCCAGCCAGCTTTCACGGCGCTATAGAGGCTGAGAAAGAGGATGGCCAGGACGCTCAAATAGAGGGTCATCTCGATGCCGCTGACAAAGAGGCGGGCCAGATGCGGCAACAGAATGAAACCAGCCAAAAGACACCCGCCGACGGACCCAAAAAGGTTAGCCAGATAGAGCTTTAGTAATTGCTCATCCCCCTCTCTTTCTGAGGTGAGACTGACTATGGTCGGGAAGATCCCTCCCAGGCAAAGGCAGGGGACAAAGATGATGCTGGCAGCGGCCAGAATTCTTACGGCAAGAAAAGCGACAGTCGGTGAGGCGCTAAGCTGATTAACCAGAAAACTTTGCCCGGTGAAGACAGCCCAGGGCAGGACTTGGATCAAAAAGAGACTGAAGTAGAGGGAAAGGGCTGCCAGCCCACTGAGTATCAGCAAAATTCGGTAAGCCTGCTTGTCGGTCATCCTTTGATTGGGCCTGACCAGGCAGTATGTGAAGAAAAGTCCACCAACAGCTAGGGCCAGAAGCTGGCAGCTCAGGGTGCTGGCAAAGGCATAGCTGGAAGCTCCGCAGATGAGCATGAACAAGCGAGTGAAAGCCACTTCCAGTACCATGGATAGTGCGCCGCCGGCAAAAGAAATGGCAATAAACGGTACCATCGTCTTCATTGCCAGGGGGGCAACATCCGGCAGAATGCCTTTTGCCAACCTGCCCATTTCGCCTGACTTTAAGACCGGAATAAGTGAGAGCCAGGCCAAAAATCCGAAGCCTGAAGCGACCAGTACAGTCCTGGCAATGCCTAAGGAGGGGATAAGTGTGAATCCACCCAGGATCGCCCCCAAGGCCGAACCAAGTAAATTGAAGCAATAAAGCCAGGCCGCTTCTTCTTTGAGCGCCCGCCGTTCTTTGAGGTAATGAGCAAGGGCCGGGTAGCAAGCACCTATCAAAGTGGCTGGCAAAATCAGGAACAATACCAACAAGAAGAGTCTGAGAGTATATACGATCGGCAAAGTCATCGTCGTCTCAGCCGTAAGCGATGAGATAAGCGCCTCCATTTGCCCTTGCCACAGCAGCGCGGCGAGGCCAAGCAAGGCGACGAGAAACTGACTGACAGCATATATATCCAGGCCATTCCGACCCTTCCTGATTAGATATCCGGCCATGATCGCACCCAATGCCAATCCGGCCATGGTGGTGACCACGACCGCCGCCACGCTTGGCAGAGCCACACCGATATAGCGATTGAGTATTCTCTGCCAGGCTACTTGCAAAATCAGTGAGCTTAGCCCAGAGAGAAAAAATGCGGTTAAAATGTACTGGTAGGCAGGGAACCTATTTGTCATTGACGGGCGAAGACAATCGCTCTAGCTTTCTCTAGCCAAGATAAACCACATCTTTATCAAACCATAAGAGATCGTTTTCAAAGCCACGATTTAGACTCCTTTGTGATAAAAAGCATGAGCCCCGTATAAAACTGTGATTCTCAACACCATAACCCTCCACAACTTCATGAGTTACGCTGACACGCAGCTTGACTTGAGCTTAGTGCCAGTTTCGTGTCTGGCGGGAGCCAATGGGGCGGGCAAGTCGGCGTTGCTCGATGCAATCACCTGGGCCATTTGGGAAGAAGCACGCTCGTCCTCTGACGACCTAGTTCGCTTGGGGGAGCGGGAAATGTGGGCGGATGTGCGCTTTGAGCACGAGGGTGAGTCTTACCGGATCCGCCGCTCTCATTTAAGGGCGCCGGGGAAAAACGGCTCACGAGGTCAATCTAAAGGCACGCTCGATTTCCAGGTCGGCAACAACGGCGGTCAGAGCTGGAAGAGCCTCACCGGGGCGAGCAAAAGAGAAACGCAGAAGCTGATTTGCGATCTTTTGCGCATGGAGTATGACACCTTCGTCAACAGCGCTTATCTCAAGCAAGGACGCGCCGATGAATTCACAACGCGCACGGCCAAGGACAGGAAACAGGTGCTGGCCGATATCCTGGGACTGTCCTATTTTGACCGGCTCCAGGAACACTGCCGGGAGCACTTACGTTCGCTCAAACAGAAAAAGGAATGGCTGGAACAGGTTCTTATGGAACTGCCCGTCGCCAAAGAGCAACTAATCGCGCTGCAATCCGAGCATCTGGCCAAACAGGAAGAGTTGGCCCTTTGCTTTAAGGAGAAATTGGCCAGAGACAAAGCCGCTGACCAGTTGCGCGACCAGTTGAAACGAATGGCCTTCATCAAGGATCGTCTCGAAGCAAGTCAGCTTCAACTAAAGCAAGATCAGGAGGACATAGACATACTTACCAGTCAGGTAGCGGAGCTGAATCAGCGTCTATCTGTTCTAAAGGAATTAATTGACGATCGCTCAAGGATAGAGAAAGAGGCGGACCGGTACGAAAAACTGCGATTAGACAACGAAAAGCTCGACCAGAGCGCCCTGCTTCTCCAAGAATTAACCAGGCGCAAAATCGAAGCTCGTGCCGAATTGGCCAATCTGCGTAACCGCCTCGAACTCGAGGTAGACCAGGCAAAAGAAAAGCTCACCAAAGCTCTTGCAGAGATGGAGAGGCTCAGGCAAGACACCGCCGATAGTGCCAAGCTGGCTCAGGAATATCAAGAATACCGGGCCCTGGTAGCTAAAGAGGAAGAGCTTGCCCGCAAGCAAGAAGCCTTTATTCAAATCACCGATCGATGTGCCAGACTAAAGCAGCAGATTGACGAAGCGCGGGTTCACCTGGAAGCCGATCTAGCACAAAAGACAGCTGCTCTTGCCGATCTCAACGCCCTGCTTACCAGCGGTCAGTCCCTGCCTCAACAAAAGAAGAATCTCGAAAAGCAGGTTCAGGACCTGGACAAACTTGAAACAGAGCTGGAGTTGACGCGCGAGCGAGGCCAGGAAACCCGGGGTACCCTCGAGTCAATCGCCCTAAAAATTGAAAATCTCAAGGTGACCAAGATAGACAATCACGAAAAAATTAAGGAACTTCAGGCCTGTGCCAACTCCTCCATCTGCCCTCTGTGCTCAGCTCCGATAGTTGATCGAGCAGCGGTGATCAAGCGCTACCAGGAGCTTATTAACGATACCGACAGTCAGATCAATCAATTGGAAGAAGAATTCTCCCAAAAGGAGCAACAGCGAATCCTCCTCCGGCAGCAATATAAGACCCTGGACGAACGCTTGAAGGGTCGCAAAAACTTAGATATAGAGATTGGCCGCTACAACGAAAAACTGGCCGCCATCAAGCGCGCTGAGGAAAACAAAGCAAGAACCGAAGCTGAGGTGAATACCTTAAACCTCCGGCTCCAAACCAATGACTATGCTCAGGTCGAGCAAGAGAGCTTGATCGCATTGAACAACGAACTGGCTAAGCTCGATTTCGATCCAGTATTCTACAACGGCGTGCAAGGACAGGTGAGGCTCGATCGCGCTATCGAACCGCGTTATCACCAGATGATTAGAGATCTAGACGGCAAAGCCAATCTTGAGATACAGATTCCCTTGTTACAAAGATCGTTCGAAGAACTTGGCAATAAACTAGCGGAGGAGTCGTATGGCAAGGAGCTGAGAACCTTGTTAGCTGAGACCGAAAAGTCAATCGACGAATTAGATTACGATGGCGCTAAGCATTCATCGCTTAAGGCTAAATTGAGTGAATTGCTGCCGTTGAGCGAAAAACACAAAGATCTAAAAAGGGCGCTGGAAGAATCCTCAGTGCTTAAGTCTTCCCATCAAAACAATCAATTGCGCTTAAACACAAAGCTCGAGCAAATAGCCGCTCTTAAGAAAGAGCTTTCGGCATGGCAAAGCGAGCTTGCCCAGGCACCTTTACTGGAAGAAGAGTTAAAGCAAAAAGAAAAACTGACAGAAGAAGCGGCTTTCGAATATGAGAGCCTTTCCAAGCAGGTCGCCGTCCTCGACGCTCAAAAGATTCAGCTTACTGAAAAGCTGGCCCACCTCGAGGAAAGCCGTCAGTCCTTGAGTGAGAGCGAACGTACCATAAGTGACTATGCTTTCTTGTCCGAAGCCTTCGGCAAGAAGGGGATTCAGGCAGTGATCATCGAGAACGCCATTCCGGAAATAGAGGCGGACGCCAATCGCATTTTGTCACGCCTGAGCGACAATAGAATGCACGTCGGTCTGGTCACTCAACAAACCAATAAGTCGGGCAATCTCGTCGAGACCCTGGAGATTTTCATCGCTGATGAAATCGGCACGCGCAGCTATGAGCTTTACAGCGGCGGCGAGGCATTCAAAGTCAATTTCGCCATCCGAGTCGCTCTCTCCAGATTACTGGCCAGACGGGCCGGTGCCAAGCTAGAAACTTTGATCATCGACGAAGGCTTTGGCTCGCAGGATGACACGAGTCGGGAACGCTTAGTGAAAGCGATTCGCTCTATCCAGGATGACTTCGCCCGCATCCTGGTGATCACCCATTTCGCCGACGTCAAGGAAATGTTCCCCAGCCATATATTGGTCAGCAAAACGAACGGCACATCGAAAGTAGAATTGCTTTCCTAATCAGGGCAAATATGGCTATGGCTTGCTCAAACAATAAAGCGAATACAAATAGCCTGAAGAATAGACATATGTAGCAAGGTTAAAGCCAAGCAAAGCCCATAAGGCTGGTTTGGCCAGCTTTGGGGGCAGGTTGGCTAAGCCGCCCAGGATAAGGGCCATAAGCGGTATTTCGGAAATGAATAAATAGCGACCTTGTGGTCCAGCTATACCAGAGCTAGAGGCAGCCAGCGAGGTAAGTAGATTGGCTATGGAAAGAGTAATGAAGAGAAGCCAGCCCATAGGCCTGACAAAGCGGCTTCGCTGGCTTAAATCCAAGCCGTTCAAGCGATCGTTGGCTAGATTCCTTAGGCGCCTGAAGCCACCGCTGAAGGCAAGAATGACAAAAGCCAGATAGCCGTAATAAAAGAGGCGCGGCAGGCTGCGCGTCATATAACCAAACCAGCCCCAAAAGCTGAAGAAATTCATCCTCCACCAGCGCGATTGAAGGGCAATGGCAAGGGGTGAGCAATAGCTGTCGAATCTCCTGTGATAAGTACTTGTCCAGATGTAATGAAGGGTGCGCGTGCCGGTTATGTCACCATCGAATTCAATGAGATTGCGATAGAACCAGGCCCCGGCGAAGATGAAGCTGGGAATCACCAAGGCGACCAGATTAAAAACGAGGCTGGCCAGGCTGGCCTGATGAATCCAGGCGACGCCTGCCAGAAATATTAAGGCGACCGGAACGAGGCACAGGCCGCTATATTTGCTCAGTAATATCCAGGCAAGCAAAGTCCCGATTGCCATTGAGACTGATGTTTTCAAGCCGGCTTCGCATGTTCTCAAAAGCAGGAGCAAGACCAGGCTGGCAACGGCTGAGGCAGTGATGTCGTTATTTGTGTAAGCACCAACCAGAACAAATTGAGGATGGAAGACTAACAGTGCCGGTAGAGCCAGGGCTAAAAGCCGGTTGGGGAGGAATAGCCACCGCCCTATGAAATAGGCGGCAATGACAGCCAGGACAGACATCAACAAGCTTCCCAGGCGCAGTGCCATGAGGGGCGGCAAACCAGGACATGCCTTTAAGGCCAGGATATGCGGCAGGTAGCCAAATGGCGGGATCGATCCATAGACCGCTGTTGGTCCGGCTGCCTTAACGTCAGACAAGGTCGGCAGGCGCATTTGTTCGCCACAAAACTTAGCCACCCAGGCATGAGTCACTTCATCGGGTGCCTCCGCCATCGGTACCATAATCAGCCACGGCAATCTAGCTATGATAGTGAGGAGCATAACAACGATTAGTTCTCTGCTCCAGGCTGCCTGATTCGATGCAGAACTTTTCACAATAATTGTGCTTCTCTAGGTTAAGCTTACGCTCACGTAGGGATTTTCCTTGATCGAGAAGGAATAACGAAGTAAAGAACCATGCCTGACGAGTCCGCTATCGCTGCCACGAACGCCGCTGACAAACAGTCGGAAGCGGACATTTTTTTCATGCTCTCGCGAGAGCTTCTTACGATCGCCGACTTTACAGGATACTTCAAGCGCTTAAACCCTTTCTGGGAGAAGGTACTAGGTTACTCGCTTGCCGAACTTTATGCAAAGCCGTTTATCGATTTTGTCCACCCGGACGATCGCACCATCACTATGACCCAGATGGAGGTTCTCGCCCAGGGCACTGATGTGATCGACTTTGAAAATCGCTATATCGCCAAAGATGGCAGTGAGCGCTGGTTTCTCTGGAGTGCCCACGCTGGGGACGACGGTCTCATTTATGCTATCGCCCACGATATTACCGAGCGAAAGTTAACTGAAACCGAGCTTCTTAACAACAGTGCAGCCCTTGAAAATGCCGTGGAAGGCATTGCTAAGGTTGATTCGTACGGACGCTTCACTTTTGTCAATGCCAGATACGCCGAGCACCTGGGCTACAAGCCTGAAGAGTTGTTGGGCTCCCACTGGCATATCAGCGTTCACCCCGATGATGTCGCGGAATTACAACGAGCCTACGATCGTATGATTGCCCATGGCAAATCGGAAATCGAAGCCCGGGGTATTACTCGAGACGGCAATCTCTCTCACAGCCAGATCGTCCTCATCAAAGCCTGGGATCAAAAACAGCGCTTTCTCGGACATCACTGCTTCATGAAGGATATTACCGCTCGAAAACAAGCAGAAGCGTCCTTGCAGAAGACTGAACTGAAGTTGACCAACCTCTTAAGGCATGTACCTGGCATTCTCTATCAATTTGTTTTGCACAAAGACGAAACCTTCAGCTTTCCCTATATGAGCGAAAGCAGCCGCAATATCTTGGGCTATGAGCCGGCTGATTTTCAAAATGACAGCAAGTTGGCTTTCGCTTGCATCCATCAAGACGATGTTGAGCCGATTAAAAAGGCGCTGACAAAATCTGCCAAAGAATTGACGCCTTTCCGTTTTGAACTACGTTGCTTTACCAAGTCCGCCGAGCTGAGGTGGGTCTTGCTCTCTTCCACACCGGAGAAACTAGCTGACGGCAGTATCCTCTGGAATGGCCTTTTGACCGACATCACCGAATTGAAAATGGCGGAGGCAAAAATCAAGCAGCTCAATGAAGACTTAGCCCAGCGCATAAGCGTCCTGGCCGCCGTCAACCAGGAGTTGGAAATCCTCACCCACAAGCTGGAAATCGCCTATGATGAGGCCCTGGAAGCTTCCAAACTCAAATCAGAATTTGTCGCTAACATTTCCCACGAGGTGCGCACCCCGATTAGCGCTGTAATCGGCATGTCGGAATTATTGCTCGATTCGCAGTTAAACACCGAGCAGCGTCAATTTGTCAACATCGTAAGCGATTCAGCCCAATCACTTTTGACAATCATCAATGACATTCTTGACTTCTCCAAAATGGAAGCTGGTCGCATCGAGCTGGAAATTATCGACTTCAATCTCATCTCTATTGTGAAAGGATGTGCGGATTGGCTTGAATCTGCTGCAAAGGGTAAGAATTTACGTCTTTTGACTAATATTGACCCCAAGTTGCCACCATACGTCAAAGGTGACCCCGTCAGGCTCAGGCAAGTACTTCTCAATCTAGCCAGCAACGCCATCAAATTCACCGCCCAAGGCACCGTCATTCTGACGGCCCAGATGATGGAGCAACGCGGCGACGCCTTGCGCGTGCGTTTCGAAGTAAGCGACACAGGTATTGGCCTGTCGGAAGGCTCGAAGAAGCGCCTCTTCCAGCCGTTTTCTCAGGCTGATGGCTCGACAACGCGCAAATATGGCGGTACCGGTCTCGGTCTTTCCATAAGCAAACGCCTGGTGGAGCTCATGGGCGGCGATATCGACGTAGAAAGCGAAGAGGGTCTGGGCTCCAAGTTCTGGTTTACTCTGCCTTTTCAAACTTCCGAAACAAA
>PSRH01000044.1 GCA_003175915.1 Candidatus Melainabacteria bacterium
GTGCTCGTTTCGATCGTGCCTTTGATTCAGGTCAGACTTCGCCTATCGCACCGGTGCGGTAGGCGGATTGTAGCCGGCAGCTAAGCTTGGCGTAAGGGACATTGGTTGATCCAAAGCGAATTGGATACGGGTGCCGCTCGGTACCTTAACTTCCTTGCCTTTGCGCCAGAGATTGCTGGCCAAGCCAACGCCGCCACCGGTTGCTACACCGGCTATGGCTCCGGCACCTACGGCGCCGCCCACAATCGGTGCGAAGCAAATTCCCAACAGGGTGCCGCCACCGGTCCAGAGTGCGGTGCGGACTACGCCGCTCTTGACGCTCGATGAGGTAGTTCTGCCGGTAAGTGTTCCCTGCTTGTTTTCGTGGACCGCTTTATCTTGCTTATCGGTAACGATAGCCGATAGCGGATAACGGATGCCATCCGGAGTGACGGCTCCAATCAACCGCATGCCAATTTTCCCGTTTGTTCCGGCAAGACCACCTTTGTCTGCAGCAGTTACCTGCCCTTCCAATGTGGTGCCACCAGGAAGCACGAGATCATTACCCAAATACATAGGTTGGGTGAGCTTGGCGCTGAATAGATCACCTGCTTTAGCCACGGCGCTATCGATCGGACTGGTAAGTTCAGCATCAACCGTGGTTCCCACTGGAACAAAAGTGACACGACCTTGCAATTGCTGTCCGTTGTATGTTTGCGATAATGCCGGCAAAACAGATGCTATGCACACAAGACCCGCCGCCACTATGTTAAGAGGTTTTCTAGTCATTAAATGCTCCTTCTAAGTGCGCCTCCAACACATCCGAGAAGAATATCATACTTATTTCAACGCACAACATTATTCTTCACCGGCGGTGCCAAGCTCGACAGCATATTTGGTATCACACAAGCTAATTAGTTTCAGCGATAGAGCCTCTGTAACCAGGTAACGGTGGGGGCTAAGCAACCTTGACAAGTTTTTTGATAGTCGAGCACCAACAGCGATCGTTAAAGTAGAGATGAGGCCCTCACCACAGATAGTGCCTACTACAAAAGCAGGCTTTCAAGTATCTTTCTCTAAGGAGAGTAGCCCGCACCGCCGCTAAGCGGCCCTCGGGTAGCCGGAATTCACATGTTCTCCACACTAAATCCACGGGGTCTCCACACTATCGGCGTATAGTGAGAAGGGTATTCAGACGGAGCGCATGTTTACTATGTACGTCAAGAAAGGCACGTTATTAGCGTTGATAGCGATCATTTGTGCTGCTAGTTCACTGGCGCCCAGCGCCCAGGCTGTTAGAGGAGTTAGCATGGGTCACGCCAGTGTCCACGTCAGCTCCTCATCCGCGGGCCACATCCATTATGGGCGGGGCCGGGGCTGGGGATGGGGTAGAGGCTGGGGCCGTGGTTGGGGCGGTGGCTACTACGAATCTCCCAATCCCTACGCCTGGGGTTCTGGGGCATACCAGACAGGCATGACCGAGAACAGTCTCGACATCTACAACAGAGAACATGACGCGCAGATGGCTCAAATGCCGGCGGCCGCCTGCGTACGCACTTACACCTGGCCTACGTCTAACCCCTACGCACAGGCCAATCCTGATTCCTATTCCTTAATCAATCCTCCTACCGCAACAAAGACTTGCCAGATTAACCCGGCCAGCAAAACGAAAGTGGCGTCCAATAGGCCTTTCTAAAAATTCGAGAAAAATGATTATCAGCCACCGATACTGCCAGTGGTGACGCAAGAATTGGACATGCCTTTCGAGATCACAGCTAGGGAGTGGCGATCAGATTGTCTATAAGGCGAACACTGCCAATTTTAGCCGCTGTCAGTAAGACGACTTTTCTATCAAAGGCGGCGACTTCCTCCAGGGTGTTAGCATCTCGTACCTCCAGATATTGCAGGTCTATCGAGGCAGTTTTGCTGAACTGTTGCTTGCCCTTTTCCACCAGTGCCGTCAGCTTATTCGGCTCGGATTTGAACTGCCCAATAACATCTGACAAAATTCTGTGAATCATTGGTGCTATTTTGCGCTGCTCCTCGGTCAAGTAGGCATTGCGTGAACTGAGCGCAAGGCCGTCGTCCGCCCTTATGGTTGGGCCGCCTTCGACTAACAGGGGCATATTCAAGTCGCGGACCATACGCTTTACGACTAACAATTGCTGGTAGTCCTTTTCCCCAAAGATCGTCATGTTTGGCTCGATGATCTCGAAAAGCTTTGAGACAACCGTGGCCACGCCCGTAAAGAAGCCAGGGCGGAAGTGGCCTTCCAGTACCTCACCGAGAAATGGCGGCGGCACCACTTTGGTGCAATGATCTTTGCCGTCCGGATAGATCTCTTCAGTGCCAGGAGAGAAGATTGTGTCGACTCCCAGTTTCCGGCAAAGTTCCAGATCGGTTTCGAACGTGCGTGGATAGCTGCCAAAGTCTTCCTTCGGGCCAAACTGCAAGGGGTTGACGAAAATGGAAACTACCAGGTTGTCATTCAACTCACGGGCGCGTGAAATTAAAGAGAGATGACCAGCGTGGAGAGCGCCCATAGTAGCTATGAAGCCGAGACTTCCCCTGACGGATCGCCGCCAGTCTCTAAATTCCTTTATGGTTTTGAAGACTTGCGGGCTACCTGCCGATGAACGGTCCATAACTGCTTCCTCGGTCAATGCATAATTTGGCAAATCGCTTCTCCCCTTGGCCGGCTAAAGCGGCCATGCCGCCGGAATTGCTTCGTGGCGACGATATAAGGGAGACATTATCGCACTTCAAGTGACAACCAACAAACCCCACTGGCAACCCCAGAAACAGTCCAGCTCTTCTTGTAGGGGCAAGCCCTGGTTGGGGCCATTATGTCCGCAGGAAGCCGAGCGGAGCGCCTACAACAGTTATAATGAAAAGTTGCTGCCGGAGATCCTGATGCGCAAGCAAGTCTTCTTTTCAATTCAACTCCTTGCAATATTGAGCAGCTTCACGTGTTGTAGCAACCTGGTCTATGCCGACGAAGCCGCCAAAGAGAGAACCCAAATCCTTGCTTCCAGACAGGGATCAAGTCAAGCCGCCAAGCAACTGGCGGAGGAAATTATTGCTGCCTATGGTGGCGAAAAGGTGTTGAGGCAAGTCTCAGAAGCCGGGTCGCGCAGTAAGGGCACTCTTATTGAGTACTCGACGCTTTCGGGTGCAGTCAACTCTTTCGACTGTGAAATCTTGAGCAAAGGCGAAAAAATGCGGATTGAGCTCAACGTCATGGGCCAGCGATTAATCACGGGTTATGACGGAAAGCATGGCTGGGTGCAACAAGGCGACCAGGTATTTGAAGCAAACGAAATAACTGAAAAACGAATCAGAGAAGAAATCGAACATGGACTACTCCTTCTCCTCAAGTTAAAGGATCCCGACACCAAGCTTGAGATTGTCGGCACGAAAGTTGTGGCGAACCGACCTTGCACCATCCTTCAAGTCGTATCAACTGATGGCAAACCGACTCTTTTCTATGTAGATAAAAGCGATCACCTGATTAGACAGAGCCAGTATCAAGGATTCGATACTGAGCAAGGCACTGAGGCAGCGAAAGTATTTCAATACGAGGATTACAGAGCCCTGGACGGAAGCTTCGTTCCATATAAAGTGACGGAATATAGCGGCAATACTAAAGCCTCCGAAACCATCCTCGCTACCAGCCAGGATGCCGATCTTTCGGACCAGGTCTTTCAACTACCTGAAATCGCTGAATCGGCCATAGGCAAAGACGAGGTTGTCACTATTCCTTTTGAGTACATCTCAAACGAAGTAATCGTCAAGGCGAAAGTCAACGATAAAGACGAATTGAATTTCGTCATCGATACGGGCGCCACTCAGAGCGTTCTCGATAAGAGCGTGGCCAAGACGTTGGGCAAGTGTGAGGACTCAAATCTTACTATGACTACTGGCTCAGGCTCGGTCAATCTCAGTTACATGACCATTCCCAAGATTGCCATAGGCGATCTGACATTGAAGGACATCCACTTCGCAGTCGCTGATTTGGCCGCCTTCTCCCAAATATTGGGACAGCGTCCCTCGGGATTGATCGGCGCTAATATTCTCAGGCGCTTTCGAGTGACGATCGATTATCCACAAAGGAAGGTAATTCTCGCCCATCCGAGCAATGTTAAGGTCGGGCCAGACTCTATTGTCATACCGACCAAACCAGCACTGGGAATGTCCGGCGTCCTTATCGATGGCGAGCTCGATGGCCAGAAGCTTTCTTTCCTGGTCGACACTGGAGCCGCCTTTAACAACATTTCAAGCAAATTGGCCAAGCCGATTCTCAGCGGTTCACTTTTGCCGGTCGGCAGCTTAGAAGGCTTGGATGGAAAGAAAGTCAAAATCGGCTCAGTAAGGTTTCAGACCTTGAAGCTAGGATCGATAACCTTGAAGCAACCATTGTTCTCCGTCGCCCCATCAGACACAAATCCGGCGGGCATTATTTCAGGTGGTGCTCTGGCGATTCTTGGCAATCCGCTCTGGCGAAAATATTGTTTGACGATCGACTACAAAAACCAGCGCCTGATTCTTGACCGTTTTCAAGCAGCCAGAGATAACGATGATATGCTCACCCAGCTGCACGCTCTGGAGATTCGTCACCTGGATAAACCTTCCCTGAATGTTGTTGGCGAGTACAAAAAGCTGCTCCAGCAAATTGAGAGCAAGAATCTACCTGCTGTCGAAGCGATTTGTCTGGCTGATCTGGGGCTGGCTACCGGTGACACCGCCGAACAGCCCAATGCAGACACAACTACATTGAAGGTCACCAACATTTTCAAAGACGCTCAATTGAAAGCAGCGGAATGCCAGGACAGGTCAATAGAATCCCAAGTCCTGGCAAAGTGGGCTACCTACTGCCTGCTGCACACGCCCATGTCCAAGTCGGCGCCGTTGGCCCGGCCACTCTTGGCGCAGGCAATCAAGTCTTGCCCCACGGAAGCATCAGCATATGCAGCCACCGGACTGCTTCTCTATCGGTTGCACAACCCTCAATTGGCCGAACAACTAGTCGATCAAGCCTTAATGCTCGATCCGGCCAACTGGCAAGCTCTGTGGCTCAAGTATGATTTGGCCAGCAATAACGGCAGGGCGCCACTCAAGGCGCTTGTTCTCGAACAACTGCGCAGGTATTATGGGGATACTCAACGAGTAGCAGCTCTCACAACCACGAGCGCTCGTCCGCAAATCCGGCAACGTTCGCATTCTCGCCGCTCCTAGCTTTTCACCCGTGCACGGCCATGGTTGATCCTGAAGAACTGTCATACTTCGAATGGTCAATGGTTGTCCTGGTGATAGTCCTTGTCGTCTTCTTCCTTTGCAACGCGCTGAACATGTATTGGTTTTAGTTGGCCTGATGAAGAAAAATCTCGTCTATTCGAACAAGTACAACACGGATCTATCCTGCTTTGGCATCAATAAGCCTTTTGCTTTGGATCGAGGCGATAAAGTTTTGACAAGATTGTCGCAGGATATGGGCCGGCAGCTCGCATACCTTGAGCCACAGCCTGTTAGCGACAAAGAAATCCTTCTTGTTCATACAAGGGAATATCTAAAGAGTTTGAGAGAGGCACAAAGCTGGATCAACATCCTGGAGCTAAAGGAAAATGAATTTCGTCCTGGCAAAGATTCAAGGCCTCTGCCTGAATTGCTCGATGACATTAAGGTCAAATGTGGCGGGACAATTCTGGCTACGCAATTAGCCCTGGAATTGGGCCTAGCCTGCAATCTAGGCGGGGGATACCATCATGCATTCCCCGATCAAGGGCGGGGCTTCTGCGTACTTAACGACCTGGCCATTGCGGTTCGAACCATGAAGCAGCGTAAGCTCGCCAAACGCTTTATGCTTGTCGATCTGGACTTTCACCAGGGCGATGGAACAGCGCTGATTTTCCGAAGAGATCCAGCCGTCTTTACCCTGTCGGTTCATTCGCAGGAAGGTTGGCCGGAAGAGAAACAGAATAGCTCTTTGGATATACCTGTGAAAGCAAGCGAAACCGGGTTGTACCTGGAAAAAACCCTGAACGGAATCGAAAAGGCGATGAAATCATTTTCACCAGAGGTGGTGCTATACGTGGCCGGCAGTGATCCGTATGAAGAGGATGTTCTGCCGGGAACCCGCTTTCTTAGACTGGAATTGGCTGAGATGAGGCGAAGGGACGAGTTGGTAATCGATTACTTTGCTGATCGGAACATTCCCCTGGCAATGGTCTTTGCTGGTGGGTACGGTCCGCATGTTTGGAGAGTACACTATTATGCTGTACGTCGACTCCTAGAAAGAAGCGGAAGCACCTTTGCCAACTCAATCGGCTCTAACTGAAGAAATTCGGACACCAGGCAAACGCCAGCATCACTATTACGTCGGACCATTTCTCAAATGGGCAGGCGGAAAATCGCAGTTGTTGAAAGAGATCGTGCCTGTGATTCCTAGCCACTTCGAGAACTACTTTGAACCGTTTCTCGGTGGAGCGGCGCTTTTGTTCCATCTCCTCGACCAGCGTTCTTCACTCAAGGCGTTTATTTCGGACTCCAACACTGAGCTTATTAACTGCTATCTGAGCGTGCAGAGTAATGTGGAAGAGGTAATTCAAGCCTTAAAGAGACATAGAAACGATAAGCACTACTACTACAAAATCCGCTCTCAGGATACTAAACGCCTCATGCCTGCAGAGCGTGCGGCACGCCTTATCTATCTGAATAAGACCTGCTTCAACGGGCTTTACCGAGTCAATCGCAGCGGTCAATTCAATGTGCCTTTCGGCAAGTATAGAAATCCGCGCATCGTCGACGAGGAAAAACTGAGAAGCGTCTCCAAGATTTTAAGACGCGGGCGCATCGATATTTCGTGTCTGGACTTCGAACCGGCACTGAAAAAAGCTCGAGCTGGGGATTTTGTCTACCTGGATCCACCTTATCAACCGATCAGCTCCACGTCCAAATTCACCAGTTACACAAAATCAAATTTCGATGAAGCAGCCCAAATCCGTTTGGCTGCGGTATTTCAAAGTCTTGATGCGCGTGGTGTCTTTGTTTTGCTGAGCAATTCAAATTCAGAGCTGGTGCGGAAGCTTTACGCTGATTACCAGGTGCAGGAAGTGCAGGCGGCGCGCGCTATAAACTGCAACGGCAACGGTCGCGGCCGAATTGGAGAATTGCTTATCCGCAACTTTTGAGGCGATGCCAGAGCTAGCGATCCTCCGTCAAGCAGCATTGATGCGACTTTTTTTACTTTCACTCTTGATGACCGGCAAAGGCAAACAACCAGGCTGTAGATGCTGTTTTCAAGCGCGCTTGCCTTTCTTCGCCATCTCAGTTCACAAAATCTGCACATAGGCACTATAGTTTGGGAAAAGCACGATCTTCGCGCTCATAAGTTGCTAGACTATGCGTCTAGAAAGTCTGGTTTAATCAATCAGAAATTTATGCATTCATCTGTTCTCAAGGGAGTGAATTTGAAATGAGAAATATCGCCTCGTTGATGTTAGTACTTGGAATCGTCGCTGGTCTAGCACCGAGCACGTTGGCAGCGGATGAAACCACCCCGACTACCACCACGACCACCAAAAAGACCGTAAAGCACACCAGAAAGCACATACACAAAGCCGGTGTAAGCAAAGCGGCTGCTCCTGAAAAGGAAAAAACCGAAACCAAGAGCGAAACTTCCACTGAAACCAAGTAACTCGCCTCTTACTCAAGCTACTTTTCAAAAATAGTTACGAGCTAAAGAGCCTCCGGACCGGGGGGCTCTTTTCGGTTATATACGTATGTTTGCACCGCCTGTGCCACCGCTTGATTTCGTGGGATAATTATTCAGGTTTAGATGGTTCGGGGCGCCCTGGTTGGCGTCTGCCAGCCGTCAATTATCAAGTGCCAATCTCGAGGTTCTAAATATCCATGCCTACCCGGAAAGTCAGTTCTACTGCTGTGGCTGATGAACGAAGCTATCGCTTACCGCGCAATGTGCTGCCGAGCAATTACCAGCTTGTCTTTGAACCGGACTTTGGCACGATGACTTTTAGCGGTGAAGCGACGATCGATCTGGAGGTATTAAGTCCTACCAAAGAGATCGTCGTCAATGCTAAAGAGCTGGAGATACTGGAAGCAACCGTCAAGGATGCGCGTCAGCACCAGCTTAAAGGTTCAGCCAGTCTTGATTCTGAGACGGAGCTCGCTACGATCAGCTTTCCTGAGGCGGTGGCGCCAGGTAAAGGGCAGCTTACCGTCAAGTTCAAGGGAATCCATAACGACAAACTGAAGGGCTTTTATCGCTCAACCTGGACGGATGAAAGCGGCAAAAAGCACACGATGGTCAGCACCCAATTCGAATCAACCGACGCTCGCCGCGCCTTCCCTTGCTTTGACGAACCAGAAATGAAGGCTACGTTTGAGGTATCGCTAGTGGTGCCTAAGGAGCTGGCGGCCGTGTCCAATGGTCGGCCGGTCGAGGAGATCGAGCTACCTGGCACTGGCAAGAAAAAAGTACGGTTTCGCAAGACCATGAAAATGTCGACATATCTCTTAGCGATGGTGGTCGGTGACCTGAAACCGTCTAAGACCCTGAAAGCAAATGGAGTGGAACTATGTGTCTGGACCGTACCGGGCAAAACCCATCTGAGCGAATTTGCTCTCAAAGTAGCAGCATTCACCGTCAACTACTTCGAAGAATATTTCCGGGTGAAGTATCCGGACGCCGATAAATGCGACCTCTTAGCGATTCCGGACTTTGCCTCAGGGGCAATGGAAAATAAGGACTGTATTACCTTTCGCGAGACGGCCTTGCTCGTAGATGAGAAAGCCGCTACCCATTCCGAACTTGAACGAGTGGCTGAAGTGGTCATGCACGAGCTGGCCCATATGTGGTTCGGCGACCTAGTGACGATGAAATGGTGGAACGGCCTGTGGCTCAATGAGGCATTCGCCACTTTTATGGAAGTGAAGTGCCTCGATGCCTTCCGCAAAGATTGGCGTGTCTGGGACGGCTTCGGAATCAGTCGGGCGGCAGCTTCGCGAGTAGATGCTTTGAAGAGCACGCACCCGATCGAGAGTCCCGTCAACCGGCCGGAGGAAGCGCAAGAACTGTTCGATGTTATCTCCTACCGTAAGGGCTGTTCGGTGCTCTACCAGATCGAACAATTCATCGGCGAAGAAGTGTTTCGCAATGGCATAACTCACTATTTAAATGCCCACGCTTTTGGCAGCACAGAAACATATGATTTATGGGACAGCCTGGAGCAGGCGTGCAAGCAAGCTGGTTCTTCCACTCCTGTTCGAAAAATTATGGATGCCTGGGTATTTACAGCCGGACACCCTCTGGTAAGTGTTAGTCCCGGTGAAGGGGGCGCCGCTCTAAACCTGGAACAAAGACAGTTTAAGTTTCTCGCAGAGGCCGAAGAGAAGAGCCGGCTTTATCCGATTCCGATTATCTTGAGAACCAAAGGCGTCTCCGGAAAAATGGAGACCAAGAAGCTTTTACTTGAAGAGAAAGAAAAGAAGATTACAACTGGCGACAAATTCGATTGGGCGGTCTTGAACGCTGGTGGCAGTGGCTTTTACCGCGTCCGCTACGAACCGGCGCTGGCGCAAAAACTGACAGAGCGGCTGAAGGAGAATCTATCGGTAATTGAGCGCTTCAACCTGGTCAATGACGCCTGGGCCTCATTGAGGGCAGGCCTGACTTCATCTGCCGATTATCTGGATTTGATCAAAAGTTTTGCTGACGAGGACGACGTAAACGTTTGGTCGATCATAGTCGGATCGCTCCAGACCCTGCATTTGCTAACGAGCGGCGATACGCGTCTGGCTTTCAAGAAAATGGTTCGCGAGTTATGCGGGCCGCAAGCAGCCAGATTGGGCTGGAATCCCAAGCCTGACGAATCGGTGCAAACCAAACAAATGCGTTCGCTATTGCTTGAAGTGATCGGCACAATCGGTGGCGACGATGCAATTATCAAAACTGCGCTCGAGTACTTCAACAAATGGAAAAAGGAACATGGGTCAATTGACGCTAATCTGCTTCCCGCTCTCGTCAACATTCTTGCCTACCATGGCGACGCCGAGCGTTATGAGCAGTTCCGCAAAGCCTACAAAGAGGGCAAGACGCCGCAAGAAATCATCCGCTTTCTCTATTCACTGGCGACCTTCCGAGATGTCACTCTGCTCAAGAAGACAATGGCTAATTGCTTGAGCGATGAAGTAAAAACTCAGGATGCCCCCTATCTTTTAGCGGCAATTGCTCAGAATGAAGTGGGCACAGAAGCGACCTGGCAATTTCTTAAGAAGCATTGGGACGAAATGATCGAAACCTATCCTGAAAATGGGGTGGTGAGGATGTGCGCGGCCATTATCCAAACCCTTGACCGGGGCGGACTGGAAAAGGACGCCATTGATTTCTTTGCCAAGCATAAAGTGGAAAGTGGTGAGATGGCCGTGGCCCAGGGCCTCGAGTTGTTGCGCATTAATGTCTTGCTCAGAGAGCGAGAGAGCAAGCGCCTCGCCCAATACCTAGAAACAGGTGGCGGAGCGAAAGCGAAAAAAGGCGGCAATGGTCAAGGGGAAGGCGGTGCCAAAGGTAGCAAATCGCGAGGCGGCGCTAAGACCTCTTGAACCCTACCGGGCTGGACAACAAGGGCATTGCCAGAAGATACTCGTCGAGTAGTTGCGGCCAATTGAACAAGGTTGGCCAAGTTGTGATATCGAAGTTAATGTGAGCTGCTTGAGTCCGAGTATCCTTTTGCAGCGATTGAACCACTGTTAAAGCCCCCTGTCAGGCAAGGAAATTGCCCTCCTGGACCGCTTTTGCCAAGAAGGAGGAGACAATATTAACTTGCTCTGCTCTTAAGGTTTTCTATACGAATTAACTATCCACTAACCACGAAACCTTGAGGGAGTCGCAGTCAAACAGAGAAGAGCAAAAGATCTGAGAAGAGAAGTCAATTCAATTTGCGATTCTCTATCGCCCTACCTTCAGTCTCGGAGAGTTCGCCCATGAGAACTTCGACACCAGTCTGCCCGCAGGCGAAGAGGACCTTCAAGTCTCGTCGCCACCACGAACGTCGCAATGGACGTTTCCAACCAACGACAGTTGGACGTCCCCTCGAGGAGCATCCGGCGTTGCAGGAGATCCGACTGCTCCTCCTCACCGCCACCCCGGACGAGTTCGATGGCCTCGCCAACCGGCTCGATCAAGTGCTTCGCTGGGGCCACGCCCTCATGCGCGCGCCGCACTGGCAAAACGCCAGGCAGGGACGGAAAGCGCTCAACCAGTTCACCCTTGCCCTCCGGTGCGCCTCCGACCTGAGCGCCGATCTGGGCGGGGAAGACGATGCGTTCAACCTGCTTCAACGCGCCGGACTTAGCCTCCCGGGCGCACCGCACCGTGGCCCTTACACGTTCACGGAACCGCTCGAGGACTGGTAACGCAGTCCCAGACAGTCCAAACAACCCGGCGGGCTTGTGGTGGGGAGTCCGGACCTCCCGCACTGGCTGAAAGCCCGCCGGTTCATCCATAACCAGACCTTTATCGAGAGAGAGGAGGTGAGGCGCATGATTAAGTTGTTGGCCGTGGCGGCCTTGGGCTGCCTCGTGGCCATCGTCGTTCATGAGCTAACTCGTGCCGAGTCGCCGCAGCGGATTCCGCCGCGCCGACCCTGGCCGTGGCCGCGTGGGCCGCAGCTCGCTCCAGCATTCAGCAACAATGGACACCGTCACCGGGCTTGAGGAGGGGCCCGACCTGATTTTCCCTCGAGAGGCCAATCACCGTGATTGGCCCTTCGAGGGAATTTTTCAATCTCGATAACTATGATATTAGATAGTATCCATCGGGAAAATAGGAACGCCGGAGGGGACTCCGGCGGTAAATCTGATCAATAGTCTTGCCGGTTGACTCCTGGAGGCTCAGCGGCCG